>CAKKRA010000258.1 GCA_919902475.1 Nitrospiria bacterium | reverse complement strand
TAATAATGAAAAGACCTACGAGGCAGGAGAGGCGCTTATGGAGAATGGCTGGGATATCGGCGGCTCAGGCCCTGCATTGAGGACACTTGCCTGCTGTATTGGCCCGGGCTACTGCGAGATGTCCTGCTTTGATACGCTCGGGCTTACCAAATATATCACAGATACCTATATAAGCGAACTGCACAGACCTGAACTTCCTTATAAGTATAAATTTAAGATATCAGGCTGCTCCAATGACTGCGCAAACTCCATCCAACGTTCCGATATGCCGATTATTGGAACATGGCGCGATAAGATCAGGATAGACCAGAAAGAGGTTGCAAAATTTATCAAGGAAAACGGCGAGGACTATGTAATTGATAATGTTATCACACGCTGCCCTACCAAGTGCATAAAACTTGAAAAGAAAAAGATTAAGATAGACGATTCAAACTGCGTAAAGTGTATGCACTGTATAAATGTAATGCACAAGGCGCTTGCGCCCGGAAAAGACAAGGGCATTACCATACTCTTAGGCGGAAAGCGCACCCTGAAGATAGGCGACACAATGGGTTCGGTTCTTGTTCCTTTTATGAAGGCAGAGACAAAAGAGGACTGGGACAAGATTATTCAGCTCGTAAGACGGATATGGGATTTCTGGGGCGAGCATGGGCTTGATCATGAGCGCGTCGGCGAATTTATTGACCGCGTCGGTCTCGGGACATTCCTTGACGGCATTGGTGTTGAGCCGGATCCGCAGATGGTAAAGCATCCGCGTTCTAATCCATATATAAAGTTTGAGGAGTTTACGCAGCCTCGCATAGCAGGCGAACCAAAAGAAGCCCCAAGTGTTGTAAGCAAAGAGACCGAGGGCGAAGAGGTGGCAGTGTAAAACTTATAAAACACGCATGAGTTCACCCTCCCCTTAATCCCCTCCCATCAAGGGAGGGGAGATTGTGAGGTGCCCTCTCCCCTTGTGGGAGAGGGTTAGGGAGAGGGGGGGCAGGTGAAATAATATTGGATTTATAATTTCCTATTGGAGGAAGTAAAATGACTACAACTATTGAAAAGAAAAAAATGGCGCCGAGGGATAATGGGGCGCCGGATTTTAAAAAAATGCTGCATCCCAGTATGGTAAAAAATTACGGCAAGTGGAAGTACCATGAAAAGATAAAGCCAGGGATAATCAAGCGAGTGGCAGAAAGCGGAGATGAGCTTTATGTAATCAGGGCAGGCTCTCCGCGCACAATGAGCGTTGACACAATAAGAAAGATATGTGACATAGCGGATAAGCACTGTCAGGGGCATCTTAAATTTACAAGCCGCTGCAACATAGAGTTCTTTGTAACAAATGAAAAGGATATAAAGCCGTTAATAAAGGATATCACCGCCATCCTCGGCTTTCCTATCGGAGGCACAGGACACTCTGTCTCAAATATACTCCATACACAGGGCTGGCTGCACTGCAACCTTCCCGGTACTGATGCAGCAGGCTCAGTAAAGGCGATGATGGATGAATTATACAAAGAATTTACAAATGAGCGTATGCCTCAGCGCGTAAAGATATCCACATCATGCTGTTCAATCAACTGCGGCGGACAGGCAGATATAGCAATAAATCTCCAGCACCATCATCCGCCAAAGATAAATCACGGCAATATGCAGATATGCGAGCTTCCAAAGGTTACTGCCATATGTCCTGTTGCAGCC
>CAKKRA010000257.1 GCA_919902475.1 Nitrospiria bacterium | reverse complement strand
ATACATAACAGCAGCAAAGGCAAAGGGTCTTAGCAATTTTATTGTTATTGTAAAGCACGGCCTGAGAAATGCATTGATACCAATTGTAACAGTAATCGGCCTTCAATTCGGCGCATTATTGGCAGGCGCTGTTATTACAGAGACCATCTTCTCATGGCCAGGCATTGGCAGGCTTATGATTCAGGCAATAAATACACGGGACTATCCGCTTGTTCAGGGCTGCATTCTTATTATTGCGCTTAGTTATGTGCTCATAAATCTTTTAACAGATATCCTATACGCCTACATAGACCCAAGGATAAGATATGAGTAAATTATTATTCTCAGGGGCATTAATAGTTATATTGCTAATAACAACTGCTCTCTTTGCACCAGTCATTTCACCATACGACCCATCAGAGCAGAATCTCTTTGAAGGCTTAAAAGGGCCAGGCAGCAAACACATCCTCGGTCAGGACAGGCTTGGAAGGGATATCCTAAGCAGGATAATCTATGGCTCACGGGTATCGCTTCAGGTTGGCATAATGGCAGTAGGGATTTCATTAATCATCGGCCTTATAATCGGCTCTGCATCAGGATATTTTGGCGGGTTTCTTGACAACCTGTTTATGAGGATTGCAGATATACTCCTTGCATTTCCGGGTATCCTGCTTGCAATCGCCATTACTGCTGTGTTAGGCCCAAGCCTTACAAATGTGATTTTAGCGCTTTCAATTATAAGCTGGGTTGGATACGCAAGGCTTATACGAGGCCAGATACTATCTGTGCGTGAATATGAATATGTCTCTGCAGCAAGGGCAATCGGCGCAGGAGACATTAGGATAATTACAAAACATATTCTGCCAAATATAATTGCGCCTGTGCTGATTCAGGCGAGCTTTGGAATGGCAGGCGCAATTACAGCAGAGGCAGGACTCAGCTTTCTCGGCCTCGGCACACAGCCTCCAACGCCAAGCTGGGGCTCAATGCTGAACGAGGGAAGGAACTATCTGCTCGTTGCCCCGCATCTGACCATCTTCCCGGGCATTGCTATAATGATTGTTGTGATTGCCTTTAACTTTTTGGGCGACAGCCTCAGGGATTTGTGGGATGTGAAGGAAAGGTAGAAAATCGTTGACAGAGGGGCAAAAATTTTATATATTATTAACCCCATTTCAAAATAAGGTGTTATGTTATGAGCAATTATGATTTTCAAAAGGATATTGCAGGCTGCGGCCTGACAGGGATTATAAG
>CAKKRA010000256.1 GCA_919902475.1 Nitrospiria bacterium | reverse complement strand
AACAGCGCTGGCGCTCTTTTCTGCATACAGTCAGGCAATAAGCGCAAAAACAGGTAAGGTATTTGACATATTAATAACCGATCCAACTGTTGTAATCGGTCTTTTAATAGGCGGTATAATCCCGTTCTTTATCGGCGCGCTTACAATGACCTCTGTTGGCAAGGCGGCATTCAAGATGGTCACTGAGATAAGAAGGCAGTTTAAAGAAATACCGGGGCTGCTTGAGGGAAAGCCGGGTGTCAAGCCTGATGTGAAAAAGTGCGTTGATATCAGCACAACAGCAGCATTAACTGAGATGATTATACCCGGTGTTACGGCAGTGGTTGCGCCTGTGATTGTAGGTTTTGTACTCGGGCCTGCTGCGCTCGGCGGCATGCTTGCCGGCGCGACTGTTACAGGCGTTCTGCTTGCCATATTCATGGCAAATGCAGGCGGCGCATGGGACAATGCAAAGAAATATATAGAAAAGGGGAATCTCGGCGGCAAGGGATCGGCAAATCACAAGGCAGCAGTTGTGGGTGATACAGTAGGTGATCCATTTAAAGACACATCAGGCCCTGCAATGAACATATTGATAAAATTGATGTCTATTGTATCGCTTGTTATTGCGCCGTTGTTGATATGAAATGAGTAATTAAGTTATTCCGTGCTTGATACGGAATGACAATTTATAGTAATTGGAGAATAATCTGTAGGGGCAGGTAGCTTCACTGCCCCTACTTTATTTTATAACTATGGGCTTCAAATGCGGAATAGTAGGCTTGCCAAATGTCGGCAAGTCAACCATATTTAATGCGCTGACATCAGCAGGCGCACAGGCGTCAAATTATCCTTTTTGCACTATAGACCCTAACATTGGTGTAGTTGAGGTTCCGGATGAAAGGTTAATCAGGCTTAATGAGATGTATAAGCCAAAAAAACTTACGCCAACTGTTATTGAGTTTGTAGATATAGCTGGTTTAGTCAAGGGTGCAAGCCAGGGTGAAGGGCTCGGCAATAAATTTCTCGGGCATATCAGGGAGGTTGCAGCTATTCTTCATGTTGTAAGATGTTTTGAAGACCCTGATATTGTCCATGTAGCAGGCAATGTTGATCCCAAAAGGGATATAGAGATTATAAACATGGAGCTGATACTTGCTGATATGGATACCATTGAAAAGAGGCTCAACCGTGTTGAAAAGTCTGCAAAGTCAGGTGACAAGAAGGCAGTTGCTGAGACTCAATTTATGAAAATACTCAAAGATAGGCTTCAAAAGGGCGAGTTAGTGAGGGGCATGGAATATTCTGATGAAGAAAAGAAGATATTGAAAGAATGCCATCTTTTAACAGACAAGCCTGTTCTTTATATTGCAAATGTCTCTGAAAAGGATATTGTAAAAGGAAACAGCTATGTGGATATTGTAAAGTCAATAGCTGCTTCAGAGAAGGCAGAGGTTGTAATAATCAGCGGCAAGGCAGAGGCAGAGATTGCAGAGATGGATAAAAATGAGAGGATGGACTATCTGATAAATGTCCTTGGCGTACAAGAGCCCGGCCTCAATTCGCTTATAAAGGCAGCCTATAAGCTCCTGAATTTGATAACCTTCTTTACAGTAGGTGAAGACGAGGTAAAGGCATGGACTATTTCAGGAGGCACAAAGGCTCCGCAGGCTGCTGGAGAGATACACTCTGATATTGAAAGAGGCTTTATCCGCGCAGAGGTTATGACATACAGTGATTTAACCTCGCTCGGTTCTGCACAGGCTGTGAAGGATAAAGGGCGGATACGGCTTGAAGGCAAGGATTATCCTGTAAAAGACGGCGATATAATCTATTTCAGATTTTCAGTATAGTTTTTAGTTGATTTTAGCAGGCAGATGTGATAAAAACCTAATAAATTAGAACTAAGAGTTAAGAGAAATCTTGACTCTGTTTTAAACCCCTTGCTCTAAGCAATTATGCTTAGGGCTATTAAAGCCATGAGGAGGTGATAGAATGAGGAGTACCTATGAGTCAATATTTATTATTAAACCGACACTCTCGGATGAGGAGACTGAAAAGGTAATCCAGAAGATGCAGGAGATAATTACCACTGGCGGTGGCGAGATTATCAATGTTGAAAACTGGGGTAAAAAGAAGCTGGCCTATGAGATTAAAAAGCACAAAAGGGGACACTATGTGCTTTTACATTTAAAGGCCGAAGGTCCTTTAGTAAAGGAGCTTGAGAGGAATTACAGGCTCAACGATGCTGTAATTAAATTCATTACAGTTAAGCTAAAAGGCGATATTGTTCTTCAAAAGCCTGCGACAGCGCCAGAGGCAAAGGAAAAACCAGCAAAGACTGTGGATGTACCTGTAGCTGAAAAAGGCAAAGACACAGTATCTTCTGAAATAGCAGAATCTTCAGAAACCGTAAAAGAGTAGGGTATAAAAATGACGAGCTTTAATAAGGTTATATTAATAGGTAATCTTACACGGGACCCGGAGATTCGCTATACCCCGAACGGTACACCTGTTGCAAGTTTTGCTATTGCTGTAAACAGAAAGTACAAGCAGGGCGAGGAGACAAAAGAAGAGGTCAGCTATATAGATATTGTTGTATTCGGCAAGCAGGCTGAAAATTGCAGCAAATATCTTGGCAAGGGCAACGGCGTTCTGATTGACGGCAGACTGCAGCAGCGGCGATGGGAAACAGATGAAGGCCAGAAAAGGAGCAAGCACGAGGTTGTTGCAGAAAGGGTCCAGTTTATGCCAAAGAAAGGCGGGGTAGGCCAAACAGGTCAGGAGAAGACTGACGCCCCTGCAGAACCAGACATCGTTGACAATGATGTGCCATTTTGATATTTAAAAATAAGAGGAGAATTTAATATATGGAACAAAGAAGGGTTTTTCAAAGAAGAAAAGTTTGCAGATTCTGTGCAGAAAAAAAGGATAACATTGATTATAAAGATATTCAGACTCTGAGGAATTTTGTATCTGATAGGGGAAAGATAGTGCCGAGAAGGATTTCAGGCAACTGTGCAAGACATCAAAGGGTGCTGTCAACTGCGGTAAAAAGGTCAAGAAACATTGCGCTTCTGCCGTTTACAGAGGAGAGATAATTAATTATCTCTCCTTTATTCTGATTATTTTTCTTTCTCTTCCGTAACATCAAATGCAAAGGGTATATTAGCCCATTTAAAGCCAAAATATACATCCTTAAGCATTAATATTACAACCTTTGTTGAAAGGTCAATTGCAGGAAAAATCAGGAGCGCATCTTTTTTTTCTCCGCTCTGCAGGACGAACTGGACATCATAGGCGGTTTTCTTGATCATCTTCATTCTTGCTTCAACATTCGGGTCTTCGCTTAAGAGCATATAAAAATCTGTAACATCAATCGGCCGTATAGGTTTTTCATTTCCTTCAAAGATTGCAGACATCATTGGATTGTATGTTATCTTATCCTTTGAATTGTTGAGAAACCTGACAGCAAATATTGTGAATTTTTTGTCTGCTGGAAAACCATCAAAAGGGTTTATAAGATTTCTTTCCTGATAGTAGTTGTTAAGCATTAGCGGGCTCAGGTGTTTCACTACTATGGAGATATTTTTGTCATCATAGATGATAGTATTGCCTGAGACAGTATATTTTGGGTCATGTATTGGTGTTGGAAGGATTAACAGGCTGTCAAAGGATTTTGGCGTAGCACAGGATGAAAATATCAGAACTAAAGAAAGGCATAATAGGGCTTTTATCATCCCTTCTGTTTTTCTTGCTCTTCTGCCCTCTTGCTCTCTTACTGTCTTAATATTATCCTACCTTTTCCATCTTCTGGATTATCTCTGTAATCAGCTCTGCTGTGTCTAAGTGAAGCACTATTATATCATTTGAATAGCCGCCGTCCGTATATTTATAATCACCTTCATCAAGCAGAAAAAGTGTAAATATAATCTCTTTAACCTGAAATTTTAAGCCCCAGAAGAGCTGTTTGGGTGTTATATAGCTGGCATCTACCATTATAGCCCCTAATTTTTTTCCTGTCTCTTTTAATATCTTGCCTGCTGTTGTTAATTGCTGTGGAGTAATCTTGCCTGCACGGACTAACATGTCACCGAGCCTATCCTCTATTAAATTTGAAGAGGCAAAGACAATCTGCCCGTCTTTTAAATAGACCGCCTTTTCTACACCGCTGGCTTTAACTTTTAGTATGCCTGTCTTCTTTAATCTTTGTAAAGATTCTAATATCTGCGGCAGGCTGTAGTCCCTTATATTTCCAGATAAAGGTATCTCTTCCATTATTGCTCCTAATAGATTCAATTGAATATACATTATAAATATATCATAGAGTTAGATTTTGTCAATAAAATCTAATTAATAAAAAACATAATTAATTCAATTTGTTACATTTCTTGACTCAAATAGGTTTGTCTGGTATAGTCATAATATAAGGGAAGTGGTATAAATGGCAAGGAAAATAATAAAAAAGGCATATAATTTTAATATCAAAAAGAGATGGTATTTTATTGCGCTTATGGTCTTTTTGATGACTGTCGGCATCAGGCCTGATGAGAATTTTGATATATCTGCACAGGAGCAGGAGGAGTCAGATGCAGATTATTTTGTTGAGGAGGGTCAAAATGCAATATTCCCGATTCCAACAGAATTAAAAGAAAATGTTGAATTCTGGAAAAAGATATATGCAAAATATACATCTGATGAGGTTGTTATTCATGACGGCAGATACATGGGCATTACATATTCCTATTTAGACTTTGCTTATCTTAAAGACGAGAATTTATCTGAAAGGAATAAAGAAAGGATAAAAGAGAGAAAAAGTAAAGAGGTTAAGGATTACTATAAGAAAATCCTCATTAAATTATCCAAAAAAGATTTGAATGTAGAGAATCTGAGTGATGAGGAAAAGCGGGTTTATGAGATGTTTCGCAGCATAGAGGATAAGGATAAGTTTGTGATGGACAGGAGGGGAAAAAGGGTCAGGGCGCAGTCCGGCCAGAAGGACTTTTTTATTAAAGGGATTATTGACTCAGGTGAATACCTCTCTGAAATGGAAAGGATATTTGAGGAATATGACCTGCCAATGGAGCTGACAAGGCTCACCTTTGTTGAATCTATGTTTAATCCCTATGCCTATTCTAAATCAGGCGCTGCTGGCGTGTGGCAGTTTTTAAAGGCTACTGGAAAGAGATATCTGATAATCAACAATATAGTTGATGAAAGGCGGGACCCGCTATTGGCAACAATTGCAGCATCAAAATTCCTTACAAAAAATTATGAATCTATTGGAAACTGGCCGCTGGCTATTACCGCTTATAATCATGGACCAAACAGCATAATAAAGGCAATGAAAAAAACCAATTCCACGCACCTTCCAGAGATAATCAATAACTACAACCAGAGGAGATTCGGATTTGCCTCAAAGAATTTTTATGCAGAGTTTCTTGCAGCATTAGATGTTGTAAATAATTATAAGAGCTATTTTGGGGATATATCAATTAAACAGCCGTTGAAATTTGATGTTGTTCAGATTGAGAAGAGCATGTTCTTAAGGGATATAGAGAGGTATTGCAGCATTTCAAAGGACGAGATAAAAAAATTAAATTTGGCCTTGCAGGGTGATGTAATTGATTCAAGGGTTTACATCCCCAAAGGTTTTGCATTGAGGATTCCAGAGGGGAAAAAAGAGGCCTTTTATAAAGGATTTGAGGTTATTACCAGTAAGTACTCGTCAAAAAAAGAGAACAAAAAGACAGAGGCTTCTGATAAGCTAAAGGAGATATTGGGAGATTCAAAGGGTGTAAGTTTCTGACATAAATGCATAATAACATCTCACCACATCTGTTTGTATTATCAACCTTCCTGATTTCCATTTTTTCATTCCTGATATTCAGAGAAATTGGAACGCACGAAAAATATTTCTTTGCTCCTGTCTTAGGCTTAGCAGTAGTTTATGGCCTGATAAATTTTATCAGGCAGAGAAAAGGCAACAGCCATTTTTCTGTTCAGAAAGAGATAGAATTCTACCCATTAGTAAAAAAATCAATAGCACGGTATCTTGTCTGGCTTGTTATACTCTATGCTGGCTTTAAGTTTTATGAGCTGCATCCGCTCTATAAACAGGTAGAAAAGAACCTGACCTTTTTTTCGTATTTTTTTCTATTATACCTGATGTTCGGCCTGCCGTATTTCTTTGTGACACTGATATTCAAGTCTTCTACCAAAGAGGATTTTTATGACCCTGCAATAAGGATTATCCATATCTTTAAGCAGATATTTTTAAGAATCGTCCAAAGGAACAAAAGCAGACCCATATTTGGTGTTTTAAAAAAACAATATAACAAAAAGGTTTTGCTGAATCTTCTTATGAGGGGCTATTTTATCCCTTTCATGGTGATACAGGTATATGTAAACATCAATGATTCTATAGTATACTCTGACAACAATTTCAGGGGCTATGACTTGCTTACAATATTAATGTGGACATCAGCTATCCTATGGCTTACAGATACTCTAAATGCCTCTATGAGCTATTGCATTGAATCAAGATGGATAGAGAACAGAAGCCGTTCAATTGATATGACAGCCGGCGGCTGGCTTGTGTGCCTTGCCTGTTATGCGCCTTTGAATAATATTACAGGTTAACTCTTTCCTTTCGGCCCATTTGCTGCAAGCAAAAATCCTGATTCAGTCTTCATTCAGGATATTACATTTAATTATTTTATCAAGATACTGGAGATAACAGTTCTTATTTTCCATGTATACGCAGACTGCTCACTCGGCCCTTCTATTGCAAATATTACATTCAAGAAACTCCAGACAAGAGGCCTGTATGGAATAATAAGGCACCCGGGTACAACCTTTAAGCTCCTGCTCTGGTGGGTTCAAGCAGGGTTTTACAGGGAGTTCTGGAGGTTTGATTTTCTATTCGGACATCTTATGTGGAACCTCCTATACATACTCCGCGCAATTACAGAAGAAAGGCACCTTGGCAAGTTCGAGGAGTACAGAGAGTACATTAAGAAGGTGAAGTACAGGTTTATACCGTGGGTGGTATGACGGTGATTTATTCAAACTCTTGAATAGTACCAATCAGTATGTTAATATTATCCAAGAGGAGTAATCAATATGGAAAAGATAGTGATTAAAGGGAAACGGTTTGATAAGGCAAAGGTTGATAATGTTAATTGGTTTTCAAGATTTACTCTTTTAGAAAAAATTCGTATAGCAAGAAAGAACGCGCTTAGGTTTAGAAAACACAGAGGACTTGCCCTCAAGGGCAAAAGCGATTCCAATGTTTAATTTAGAAGATTTTATTAATGAACTTGAAAAAAGAGGAATAAGATATGTCTTAATCGGTGGACAGGCAGTAACTTTATATGGCTCGCCATTGTTTTCTTTTGATTTTGACTTCTGGGTTGACCCTTCTCAAAAGGAAACTTTTTTCTCATTGGCAGATTCATTTGACTTTGAATGTGATGAAGGTTCAAAGAAAAAACCTATGGCTGTCTTTTATTCTGAAGAGGAGAAGATTGATGTCTTTTTTGTGAAGAAGATGTCTGCTAAAAATGGCAGGGCTATAGCCTTTGAAGATTGTTACAGAGCGGCAAAGGTTTTAAAAGACCCTACAGGTTTTAAAATTATAGTTCCGAATATTGATGATTTACTGATACTTAAAAATTGCAAGAAAAATCCTTCTGCAAAGGATAAAGAGGATATTGAATATCTTAAAATAATAAAGGCCAAGAAAATAGGCTGAATAAATTATACTTTCCTTGACTCACCCCTCAAAATTTTGCTATTATAAAATCAAGAGGTAATTATTATGGCAGAGGAAAATAAGACAGAAAAACCAAAAATCAAATGCCCTGGCACAAGGACAATGCTTGATGCGCCTCCTGAAGAGGTGAAGTGCAGAAAGTGCGGATATGAGACAGAGATAT
>CAKKRA010000255.1 GCA_919902475.1 Nitrospiria bacterium | reverse complement strand
CATCAGGCCCTCCTGCAACTCATTGAGTTTTTTATCCAACGTCCTTGCTGCCTTCTCAAGCTCTATCGCCCATTCAGAGAACCCCTCTACAGCCCTTAAGTTTTTGCTGATATGCGTGATAACAGCCTTATTTAAAACCAGCTCGCCTACAATATTAAGAAGCCTGTCAAGGCGGTTTATGTTTACCCTTACTGTCATGCTCAGGCTTTTAACGCTTGATGGAGATTCTGCTGCCTGTGCCTCTTCATGCTCGCCTCCTGACTTTATCTTTTCATTCTTTTTCTGGTATTTTATCTCTCTTATCTTTACATTAGCGCCTGAAAGAATAGATGTAACATAATTTAAATCCTCTTTAGTCCCGATAATCAGCTTAAATTCAATGCCTATATCAGGCGATGACCCTGATGATGGAAGGGTTGTAATCACCTCGCCAAAACCTGATACCATTGAATTTATCTGATTGAGGTCTTTATCAAATGTCTCTAAGCTGAAGCCTGCTGTTATCTCAAAGATGTTGGCGCCCAGCCTTAGATTTTCTTCAAGCCGGTGATTTTCATATTCTGTCAAAACCTTTAAGACATTTGCATCAAGGTCAAGCTCCTCTAATTTATGCGCAGCAGCCGCTTCCGGCTTCTTTTTTAGTATGTTTACAATGTCAGACAAAAGCCTTGAGGTATCAATATTGTCATTACCGTCCCTGCTCACATTCTCTATTAATTTTCTGAGCATGTCAGTGCTTTCAAAGAGGAGTTTTATCACAACACTTGTAAGCGTCAGCTTGCCCATGCGCATCGCATCAAGCATGTTCTCCAGTGTGTGGCTCAGCTCCATAATATTATTAAATCCCATCATCCCTGCAATACCCTTTAAGGTGTGAACACCCCTGAATATTGCATTAATAATATCAGGATGAGGCGAGAGCCTGTCCTGCGATTCTTCCATGGTAAGAAGATTCTTGCTGATGAGCTCAAGTATCTCTTCTGCCTCAGCAATAAATTCCAAATATGGTTCGTCTTTTTTCTTGTCTTCCATGTTTACACCTTAGCCAATAACCCTTCTTACAACCTCCTGCAGCTCATCATGTTTAAAGGGTTTTGTTATATATTCTGATGCGCCAAGCGCAATGCCCTTTTTCCTGTCCTCTTCGCTTCTTTCTGTTGTAATAATTATAAGCGGAATTTTCTTATAGTTCGGATGTGTTTTAACAAAGTTAACAACCTCAAGGCCGTTTATATCCGGCATATTTATATCAGTAATAATCAGATCAAACTTTTCTGTTGGAAGCAGCTTGAGCGCCTCAAAACCGCTCCCTGCTTCAGTAACTGTAAAATCATCCATCTCTTCAATAATTGCCGCAATCATTGATCTCATGGTAGATGAATCTTCAACCACTAAAATCTTTTTACTCATATATCATCTCCTATTTCAAGATGATTACACAGATTCTTCAAGAAGTTCTAATCTGTGTAATCTAATCTTTTATCTGTGTAATCAGAGATTGTTGAGTTTTTTAATAATCTTCTAATTAACAGACTTTATCTCCCTGAGCTTCTTTTCTAAAACAGTCTTTTCCAATGCAACACCGGCAACCCTTATAAAGGCCTCAAGCCCCTCTGTATCCTCTATCTTGTTTTTTCTCGGCAGATTATCGCCATATAAAACTGCGATTACCCTTCCCCCGCAGACTAATGGCGATATGAATGCCTCCAGAGGATACGCATCGCCGAGTTCACTCATCAAATAATCATTCCATTTTCCATGTGTTATTTCGCCTTTATATGAAATCCTCTTTTCTATAATCTCTTTAATGATAGACGCCTCATTTAAAGGGATTTGTATATTTCTGACCCTTTCATCAGCAGAGCCATTTAAAAAATTTAATCCAAACTGCCCGAGACCGCGGACAGCGTCTTTCCCTACAATAAAAACCACAGCCCTGTTCATTATCTCGCTTGCAAATCTTAACACCATCAAGGTTGCCTCGCCTGTTCCTGAAGACCCAGCAAGCTCTTCTATCATTGCAGTTAAAAGAGAAAGGTCTTTTCTTGACGCCTTTTCAACTGGAGCGCTGGTTGCAGAAACAGGCTTGCTGATAATTTCTTCTTTTTCTTCATCCTCCTGAAAATCATCATGTGATTCAACATCAACCCTTTTTTCCTCGTCCCTGAGCCTTGCTGACTCAAGCAGCAAAAACTGGGTGCTCAAGCCGTTCTTCAGAAATACCGTCTCAGGATCGTCAATCTTAATATCTATCTTTGAGTAATCTTCAAGTTCAAAACTAAACGACCCTGATACAGATGTAATCAAGTCTTCTACAACATCTTTTATCTGTTTTTTAATTCCTTCTTCAATTTGTTCCTCTGTTATTGCACCCAATCCAAGAAGGATATGGCCTAAGAGCTTTCTGGGGCTGCTGGTTTTCTGAATACGCAGGGCATCTTCCAATGACTCGTTTGACAAAATCCCGCTTTCCAGCAAATATCTGCCAAGCTTTTTTTTATCCTCTATTGATGCATAAACTACCTGGCCATGGTTAAAGACTATTAAGCCTTTTCCTTCCTTCCTTCTGATGGTAAGCGTTCCTGTCCTTCTGCTTAAATTTAGTATTTGAAATATATCTGAAAGACCCAGATCCTCAAGCTTACCCTCTAAACTCATAATAGCTACGCCTCAATCTTAAAGTTAAAGTCCTCTATAACAGTATTTGCCAGCAGTTTCTCGCACATCTTTTTAACATCTTTCTCAACTGCCTTTTTTGTCCCTTTTTTAAGCGTAATCTCAAAATATTTACCAGCGCGCACATCTTCAATATCCTTAAAACTAAGGGAGTTTAATGCCTTTTGTATTGTCTTACCCTGCGGGTCCAAAACCCCTTTTTTTAATGTCACAAATATCTTTGCCTTCATTGCCTCTCCTCATCCTTTTCTAAAGATTCTTTTAAAAATATAGTCTATATTTCTCAAGTGATGTTTTAAATCAAAACATTCTTCTATTTCTTTGCTGTTAAGGTATTTTTTTAACTCCTTGTCATTTTTGAGCAGCTCCTTAAATCCTCCTTTTCCTTCCCACACACTCATTGCATTTCTCTGGACTATTTTATACGCATCATCCCTTTTGAGCCCTTTATTCACCAGCTCAAGGAGTATTCGTTCTGAAAAGACAAGCCCCTGCGTTTTGTTTAAATTGATAAGCATATTTTCAGGATATACTTTAAGGGAGGCTATTAATGAGGTTATCTTAACAAGCATGTAATTAATAAGGATAGTGCTGTCAGGGATAATCACCCTTTCAACGGATGAGTGGCTGATATCCCTTTCATGCCAGAGCGGGATATTTTCTAAGGCAGCGATTGCATTTGACCTGACAATCCTTGCAAGCCCGGAGAGGTTCTCACAGGTAATTGGATTCCTTTTGTGCGGCATTGCAGATGAACCCTTCTGCCCTGCTGTAAAAAACTCCTCAGCCTCTAAGACCTCTGTCCTCTGCAGATGCCTTATCTCTATTGCAAATTTATCTATGGAGCTTGCAATTAAAGATAGCGCAAGAAGATATTCC
>CAKKRA010000254.1:3259-10458 GCA_919902475.1 Nitrospiria bacterium | reverse complement strand
TTAAAGAAGGCTCCTTGTGTTATTTCCTATTCCCCTATTTTTCTATTATAGACCCTCTATCCCTCCTCTAGCCACCTTCTCTCCCTCCTCTATCCCAAGTTTAGAAAGGAGGTTTTCAGGAATAGCAATATAATTTTTTGATGTTTTATATGGAGTTAAGAATCTTCCGAAGGAAGAAGAAGAGTAACAGTTATCTGTCTATTAATTGTCCAGTCATTAAGTCTATACTGCCAATGATATATAAGAAAATTTCTAATAGTATGAGAAAAGGAATTATAAATATTATTAGTGGAGTCAAAGCTTTAATACATTCCCAACAAAAGCCAAAAGGATAGAGTATAATTGCTTCTAGTTTATCTTTATTCTCAAATACATTTCTTTCAAAGAAATCATCAATAGCATCAATTATCTTCATCATAGTCTCCTTAGAGCTGTTCATTGATTAAACAGCTCTAATTAAATGTGATAATGGCATGGAGATAAATTCTTCTGTTATCAATAGATATATAAAACTCACTTTCTTTAATCATATCAGGGTGTATATTTAACAAAGCCTCAATTTTTTTATAACTACCAATATGCAAGTATCCAATATCTCTAACAAACAAGCGCCAATACTTTTTTCCTACTTGGTGGCAGTAAAAAAATTCACTATATTTAATTGTAAGCATGGCTGAACCTTTATTTAAAAACAGTATATCACAGCACATAAA
Source organism: Nitrospiria bacterium (assembly GCA_919902475.1). Lineage (GTDB taxonomy): Bacteria > Nitrospirota > CAKKRA01 > 9FT-COMBO-42-15 > 9FT-COMBO-42-15 > 9FT-COMBO-42-15. The sequence goes on along the minus strand of CAKKRA010000254.1, from coordinate 9,745 downwards.
AGAGGTCAAAAGAAATTTAAGGAAACCCCTTCTTTCCCCCCTTTCGTAAAGGGGAGTATGGGGGGATTTTAAAAATTAACATCAAAAATCCAGTATAATATTTTTTTTCCCTTGATTTTATAATATAGCTTGGCTATATAAAGTAACTTTTTTTCCAGACTCAGAATCTGTGAACAGGACATTGTACTGCTTAATATCAATACTGCCAAAAAAGCGCAGTGCAAAGGCAAAAAAAGACTGAGAAGAAGCAGTTTCAGGGGCAATTATCTACAGCAAGTATAAATGTATCGATTGAAGATTTGAGCCTCTTGTTTTTCTCTTGTTTTTGTTTTTTCTCCCCTCTTTGGCTAGCCCTGTCAATTTTCATTTACTTTTCTTATTTATTCTGTTACGATTTCAAAGATCGCCAAATCAATTGTCGAGCATGTAAGAAAACATGACTGAGATATACTTTTCAGATTACTTTTCCTTGTCCCCAGACGTCATAGAGGAGTATGGGGCTTTCGATGTTTCGCTCATAAACGACCTACCTCTCTTCGTTGACCCATTTCTCTTGTTCAACAGCGATAACGAGACGTATCAACAACTTCACAACGATATCATCGATTACATGAGATTTTTAAAAAAAGTCTCTTTGGCCGGTGAAGTACCAGACTCTCTGGTGAGGGAATGGTTTGCATTTCCAGAGGTTAAGCAGAATTGGCTTGGATGGAGCAGGGCGGGTAATGAGGGCCGTGGCCTTGGAATGGATTTCGCTAGAGCCCTGCACCGAAATCTGAATAACATCTTTCACGACTTTGGAGAGGAAGTGGTTACCCGGAGCAGCCATCTTGAGAAGCTATGCCTTATTAGGGATGGCGTCGGTCGAGACAACATAAGCGATTTCACCATAAATCTAATTAAGAACTACTTAGCGAATTACACACAGGAATTTGCCCTTAAATACCTGCATAATTCTCAGCGCAGACGCGTAGCCCTTAGAAAAGTAAGATTCAATTATAATACTCGTTCATGGACTACAGAGTCGTTCGAGCTGCCTTATCACCACTTCGAGCTACCGACCCCGCATAATGATTTTGTTCTGCTTACACCAAAGGACATACTCACAAAAGATGAGGCATGGATAAATCGCCCAGAGCTTCTTGATCGCTTTCCAGAGATAGCAAATGCCCTGCCCGATGCCACGCTTCGTGCTCAGGTTAACGACTATCTTGTGAGAACAATTCCGCGTGGCCCTAAGGTGGCAAAAAAAGAAGTGCGCGAGGCCATTGGAAGAGCGGTGGAACATTTTCCGCAGGTTCTTGATTATTACATTCGCGAGAAGGAAGATAGCGGGGATCAAGCTGTTTCCTATGCGGAGTCACGGGTACGAGAAGTAGAACACATTTTCATTAGTCAAGTACGTACATTGGTATCTCAATTTCTTGATCCGGGTGGTTTCTACAGGCTTCCTTACAATACTCACGAAGAGGCATACAAAAGGCTGATGTTCTTAAAGGACGTTATAGAAAAAAAAGGCGGGCATAAACTTTTCTACGTTAATGGTGTACCGCTTAAGAGAGAGGCAGATTTGCAGATTTTGTACAGGTTAACATGGTATGCAACCCCGTCAGATGTCACGAGAGAGGCCAACGATGGACGCGGACCAGCAGATTTCAAAGTCTCACGTGGAGCAGCTGACAAGACCATTGTAGAATTCAAGCTAGCAAAGAATACACAGTTAGAAAGAAATCTTGAAAAACAGTGCAAGACATATGAGGCAGCAAGCGATACAACCCAACCATCCATTAAGGCCATACTATATTTTAATAACGCAGAATACCGAAAAGTTCAGCGGATACTTAAACGCCTTAAACTCGAAAGTGACCCAAATGTTGTGCTTATCGATGCCTGTGATTACAACAAACCATCGGGGTCAAATGCGTGAAGGGGAAAAGTAGGGGAAAAATAGGGAGGATAAGAGGTTCAGACTTGCCTATTGACTTTTGCTCTCTCTATTATCCCTTCAACCTCTGCCTCACAAGAAAGAGGGTCACCCATTTAAAGGGCACCTGTCAAGCGGAAAAAGCTATCCACAGGCGAGAAAAGAAACTTTTCTCGCCAATATCTCTGAGCTGCCTCCATCCCTACCATTGCCGCAGTTTCGTTATGTTTCGGTGTCAGTCTTTACTCCACCGGTCACCAATCTGGATTTAGGCCATTGTTTCATTATCACTTTTGAGTGTCATATTTTTCTCAGACATGATATAATTAGATCGTAAAAAAGTGAAGTAATTAGAATAAAAAAATGAACAGGACAATAGTGGCATGGGCGACGCCGATTTTATTGATTTGAGCATTTTACTGGAGCGAACACGGACTCAGGCAGGCACTGAGAATATACGAGTTACACAGCATGCTCAGCAGGAAATGGTTGAGGAAAACATAATACTTGATGAGATTCTTGAAGCCATTGCAACAGGACAAATTATTGAAAATTATCCAGAACATCGTAGAGGGCCTTGTTGTTTGCTCAATGGGCTAACCCAACAGGGTCGCCCAATCCATATTGTATGCACAACTGCACAGCCAGCGCTTATAATTATTACGGTTTATGAACCAAAACCGCCAAAGTGGATAACACCCACTCAAAGGAGGCAATAGAAATGAAATGCACTATTAAAGGATGCCCTGGTGAATATGAGGAGCGAAAAATTGTTCACACTGTTCGCCATCATGGCCAGGTGATTGTTATTGACCATGTGCCTGCAGAGGTTTGCTCAGTGTGTGGAGATATCCTGCTTAAGCCAGAGACAATCCGTCGGATTGAAAAGTTACTGCAAACAACATCCCGTCCAGTGAATACTGTCCCGCTTTATGAATACGCTTAAAAAAATGCAAATGGGTTCACCCTTTTAAATGGCACCTGTCAAGCGGAAAAAGCTATCCCTAAGGCGAGAAAAAGAATTTTTTCCGCTGTTCCTTCACCCCTTTATCTTATTAATAAACTCCTGACTCATTAGCGGACGGCCGATGATATCTGCAAATATGCCTTTTATGATTTCAACTGCCTCGTTCATTGCATCAGCAGTTTCTTCTGTTACTGCCTCCTGCTTCTGAATACTGGAAAGATATAAGGCTGTTCCTTTATTAATGGGCAGAAGGCCCTGCCTGTTATTTTTAGCGCAGCTATCACAGGTTTTATGTGCTGTCAATAGAAAAACTTCTTAGTGTATCTGATTAATTTTATTAGACTTTTGTATGAAATAATATGCAAAATTGAATATTGCTTCCTCTGATTTTTAGCTGTTACCCGCCACGCAAATTAAGCGATGTAAGAACAACAACGATCTACACACATTGCGTCCCGAGCAGAACCTTAAAAGAGGCAAAGAGCCCGCTTGATTTTTGAGCTTATTTTATACACCTTGCCTGCCAAATCTTCGCCCATAATACCCTTTGACAAAACAATGAAGATAATTATATAATAAATGTTTGTTATGTTTAAAGAAAATATACGAAATTTTTCAATAGTTGCCCATATTGACCACGGCAAGTCTACTTTGGCAGACAGGCTCTTAGAGTATACAGGCGCGCTTTCAAAGAGGGAGATGGTAGAGCAGGTTCTGGATGACATGGATCTGGAGCGTGAGAGGGGTATAACCATAAAGGCTCATGCTGTAAGGCTTACTTACACTGCAAAGAATGGAAAGGAGTATATCCTTAATCTGATTGATACTCCCGGGCATGTGGATTTTACCTATGAGGTATCCCGGAGCCTTGCTGCCTGCGAAGGCGCAATCCTTGTTGTGGATGCTGTTCAGGGCGTTGAGGCGCAGACCCTTGCAAATGCCTATCTGGCAATAGATAATGATCTTGAGATTGTTCCAGTAATAAACAAGATTGACCTGCCGAGCGCAGACCCGGAAAAGGTTAAGGAGGAGATTGAGAAGATTATTGGGATTGATGCATCAGAGGCTATACTTACAAGCGCTAAAGAGGGGATAGGCACAGAAGATGTTTTAGAGGCGATTGTTAACAAGATACCTGCGCCAAAGGGCGATATTAATAAACCGCTTAAGGCATTGATATTTGACTCATGGTATGATAATTACAGGGGCGTTGTTATACTTGTAAAAGTAGTTGACGGCAAAATAACCCCTAATATGAAGATGATGATGATGTCTTCAAATATTATTTATGAGGTAAATGAGATCGGCATATTCAATCCAAAGATGAATAAGACACAGGAGCTTTCAGCAGGCGAGGTCGGCTATGTTGTTGCTGCAATAAAAAAGGTTACTGATACAAAGATTGGTGATACAATAACAGAAGCAGAAAGGCAGACAGATTCAGCATTCCCTGGTTTTAAGGAAGTAAAGCCAATGGTCTTCTGTGGTTTGTATACTATTAATACAGAGCAGTATGAAGACCTTCGCGATGCGCTTGAAAAGCTTAGGCTGAATGATTCATCCTTTTCGTATGAACCAGAGACATCTTTAGCCTTGGGTTTTGGCTTTAGATGCGGTTTTTTAGGCCTTTTGCATATGGAGATAATCAGGGAGAGGCTTGAGCGGGAGTTTAATCTTTCCCTTATAAGCACAGCGCCTACTGTTGTATATCAGATTACAACGAGCAAGAATGAGAGGCTCACGATTGATAACCCTGTAAAGATGCCAGAGGCGCAATATATAGAAAGATTTGAAGAGCCTTTTATTTTGGCAAATATAATCCTTCCTGACGAATACGTCGGCTCTGTTATGCAGTTGTGTCAGGACAGGAGGGGTACACAAAAGGAGTTTACCTATCTTGGAAAGGACAGGGTGCTTTTAAAATACGAGCTTCCTTTAAATGAGATAGTCCTTGATTTCTATGATAAACTAAAGTCCTTAACAAAAGGTTATGCCTCGCTTGATTATGAGTTTATTGGATACAGGGAGTCAGATTTGGTAAGGTTAGATGTATTATTAAATGGTGAGATTGTTGATGCCCTTTCATTCATTACGCATAGGGAAAAGGCTGCAACGCGTGGAAGGCAGCTTGCAGAAAGGATGAAGGAGATAATCCCGAGGCAGTTGTTTGAGGTTATAATACAGGCAGCTATTGCTAATAAGATAATTGCAAGGGAGACAATAAGCCCTTTAAGAAAGAATGTTATAGCAAAATGCTATGGCGGCGATATTACAAGAAAGAGGAAGCTTCTTGAGAAACAGAAAGAGGGCAAAAAGAGGATGAAGCAGGTTGGAAGGGTAGAGCTTCCACAGGATGCATTTTTGGCAGTATTAAAGGTAAAGGATTAGAAAGCGAGGTAATTTAATTGGAGAAGAAGAAATCATTAATAAGGGAATATATTGAGGCTATAGCAATTGCTGTCTTTCTTGCAATTGTAATAAGGACATTTGTTATACAGGCATTCAAGATTCCATCTGGTTCTATGATTCCAACATTAGATATAGGCGACCACATACTGGTTAGCAAGTTTATCTATGGGATAAGGATACCATTTACTGACATTAAAATTCTTGACTTTAAAAAGCCTAACAGAGGGGATATTATTGTTTTTATATATCCAGAGGACGAGAAAAAGGATTTTATCAAAAGGGTTGTAGGTGTGCCTGGCGATAAGATTGAGCTTAAAAACAAAGAGCTCTATATAAATGGCGAAAAGCTTACTGAAAAATATATTATTCATCAGGACCCGCATACCAAGCCAAAGGAATATGAACCGCGGGATAACACAGGCCCTATAATTGTTCCGCCTGATTCACTTTTTGTTATGGGAGACAACCGTGATCAGAGCTATGACAGCCGCTACTGGGGCTTTGTAAAGATTAGCAAGGTTAAGGGAAGGGCATTTATTATCTACTGGTCATGGGACGGTAAGGATACATGGGTCAGATGGTGGAGGATTGGAAAGATAATAAGATAATACTTTATGAATGTCTTTTTTAATGATGTAAAGAAGATATTAATAATAAAGCTCAGACACATTGGCGATGTCCTTCTCACTGTGCCGACTATTAGGGCTTTAAAAGAAAACTTTCCAGATGCAAACATCTCTGCACTTGTTAATAAAGGGACAGAAGAGATGCTTTGCGACAATCCACTTCTTGATGAGATAATTGTCTATAACCGTAATATTAAAGGATTGCCAATATCACAAAAAATCAAAGGTGAGATAAATTTTATATCAGGGCTAAGAAAAAGGGGATTTGATTTAGTAGTTGACCTTACAAGCGGAGACAGGCCAGCGATTCTATCATTTTTAAGCGGCGCAAGATACAGGATTGGAAATAATCCAAAGAGAAAAGGGTTTTTAGGAAAGAGGCTTGCATATACACATCTATCAAATGTTGAGCAGAAAAGAAGGCATACTGTTGAATATAATTTGGATATAGTAAGGGGATTTGGAATTGATACAAAGGATAAAACAGTAGATTTTTATTTTAATACTGAAGATGAACAATACATTGATAATTTTTTAAAAAAGAATAAAGTCAGTAAAAA
>CAKKRA010000254.1:0-3249 GCA_919902475.1 Nitrospiria bacterium | reverse complement strand
CCAGATTAAAAAGAAGACAAGGGTAATCGTAACCTCAAGCCCTGAAAAAAAGGAGCTTGATAAGGCCAAGAAAATACTTGAGCTCTGCAAATCAAATCCATTGGAATTATTAGGAAAAACATCATTAAATCAGCTCAGTGCATTGTCTAAAAGGGCTAATCTCTTTTTTGGCGTAGACTCTGCTCCTATGCACATTGCTGCAGCAGTGGATACGCCTGTAATAGCTCTGTTCGGCCCGTCTGGCGCATTCCATTGGGGGCCGTGGGATAATAACTACAGTTCGGAGTTCGGAGTTCGGAGTTCGGAGTTAAAAAATCCATATTCACGGAAAAATGGGACTCAGACTTTTGGAAAACATACAGTGATTCAGAAAGACTGGGATTGCGTTCCCTGCGGCAAAGACGGATGCAAAGGGAGCAAGATTAGCGACTGTCTTCTTGATATTGGTGTTGGCGAAGTTATAGATATAATAGGAAAGTATTTAAGAAATTAGCATGTCTTTTATTATACTCCATACAGAGTCATCAAAAGGATGGGGAGGACAGGAGATTAGAATATTCCTGGAATCTGTCGGATTAAAGAACAGAGGGGCAAAGGTGATTGTTCTTTGCCAGCCTGACAGTATCCTTGCCCGCAAGATATCGGAAGAGGGAATTGAAGTAAGAGCATGCAGGATGAAAAAAAATTATGATGTTTTTGCTGTAAGAAACATTCTAAATCTTATCAAGGCTGAAAAAATAGATATAATAAACACCCATAGCGGAAGAGACAGCTTTCTTGCCGGTATAGCAGGCAGGCTTTCAAGCATAAAACCTGCCATAGTCAGGACGCGGCATCTGGCGCTGCCTATAACCTCAAAACTTACTTACAGCTTATTGCCTCATAAGATTGTGACTACCAGCGAATATGTCAGGCAGTATTTAATATCACAAAACATACCTCAGAAAAAAATAATTGCGGTGCCTACCGGCGTTGATATGCGTATATTTAATGTTGGCACTGCAAAAAATATCTTAAGGAAGGAGCTGAATATAGGCGATGATGCAGACATCATAGGGACAATTGCAATATTACGATTTAAAAAAGGGCATCATGTCTTTCTCAAGGCTGCTCCTGAAATCCTTAAGATGTTTCCTAAAACGATTATTGTATTTGCAGGCGATGGCCCGCAGGAAGAGAATATTAGAAACAAAATAAAAGAACTTAAATTAACCAATAATGTTTTTTTGCTCGGTTTAAGGCATGATATTCCCAATATACTAAAATCGCTGGATATTTTCGTTCTTCCCACACTTCAAGAGTCTTTGCCTCAATCGGTGATGCAGGCAATGGCAATGGGAAAGCCTGTAATAGCAACAAGGGTCGGCGGCGTTCCAGAGGTTGTTGAGGACGGCGTTTCAGGCATCCTTGTTGAGCCTGAGAATCCGAATGCCCTATCAGATGGAATCATAAGCCTCTTGAAAAATAAAGAAAGAATGAAGAAAATGGGAGATGCAGGAAGAAAGATTGTTGAAGAAAAATACAGCGTTGAGGCAATGGTTGAAAGAATGTATAATTTTTACGAGTCCCTTATCAGGGAGAGAAAAAGATGAGGACAATTCCTGTTTTCATGTATCATCATGTAAGCCCTCATAAAGGCGATATGGTGAGTGTAACGCCTGATGTGTTTGAATCGCAGATGCAGTTTTTGAATGAAAAAGGATATAAAACATTGAGCGCTGATGAGCTGGTCAGGTTTATGCAAAGCGATATTGCAATGCCCCGGCCATCCTTTCCATTCTCTACAAATATTAGAGAACAAAAAAGTACACATGAAAAGGCTGTGGCAATAACATTTGATGACGGTTACCTTGACAACTATATCTTTGCATTTCCTATCTTGAAAAGATACAATATCAAAGTAGCGATTTTTGTGGTGATTGACTGGGTGGAAGAAGCGTCAAAGGGTCAAGGGGTGAGGGTCAAGGGTCAAGAAGTAATATTGCCTTTTCACCATGAAGGCAAAGAACTCATAGCAAAAGGTCAATCTCACAAGGTCATCATGAACTGGGATATGATAAAAGAGATGCAGGAAAGCGGACTGGTAGAATTTTATTCTCATACCATGAGCCACAGCAAATGCTCTGAATTATCTGACGAGAAACTTATAAGGGAACTTGAAGGTTCAAAAAGGGTGTTAGAACAAAGATTAAGCAAGCCGTGTCAGTATCTCTGTTGGCCAAAAGGATTATTTAATATTTCTTCTGTTAATATAGCAAAGAAAGCAGGATATACAGCGTTATTCACAACAAAAAGGGGTGTTACAAAAACACACTCTGACAGATTTTGTATTGAACGGATTGTGGTAAAAAATAGTGTTAACTGGTTTAAGAATAGAGTAAGAATTTATACCAATCCTTTGCTTTCAAACATCTATCTTTCAGTGCGAGGCAAGAGGTGAGGATCAACCCTGTTGACGGCATACTTTATTTGTCTATGAGAATGCTCAAGGCATTTGACAGGCGCTGCACTGACTTAAAATATTTTGCTCCGAATAAGGTTAAAAATATCTTAGTTATGTCATCAACTGCAATCGGCGATACGCTGCTTTCAACCCCAGCAATAAAGGCGGTGAGAGAGCGCTATCCAGATGCAAAAATTATTGCCAATTTGAATATCAAAAATATGGAGCTTTTTGAAAATAACCCGCATATAAACGGTATAATTCCATATTACGGAGGTTATAAAAGATTTTTCAGAACTATCAGAGAATTTCGCAAGCATAGATTTGACCTTGTGCTGATTTTTCATGGCAATGAGCCGCAGGCAACGCCAATGGCGTATCTATCTGGCGCAAGGTTTATTGTGAAGGTGCCGAATACGAATGAATATAAATTCCTTTTATCAAATAGAGAGCCTCTTGTTAAAGGGGAAGATATGGGGCATGGTATAGAGCGAAGGCTGAAGGTGGCAGACTTTGCCGGTTGCAGCGACAAGGATAAGAGAATGGTTTTGCCTGTAGAAGCTAAAGATGAAGAAGCAGTATTTAGGTTTCTGGAGTGTGAAAGTGTACGAGGCAATGATGTAGTGATAGGTTTTCAGGTCGGTGCGTCAACAGTAAGCAGAATGTGGTTTGCAGGCAGGTTTGTAGAACTCGGTAAAAAGCTTATTGCAGTATATCCGATGGTTAAAATTGTCATTACAGGTTCTCCGGCAGAGAGAGATTATTGTAAGAGGATTGGAAAAGAGATTGGAAAAGGAGTAATTGTC
>CAKKRA010000253.1 GCA_919902475.1 Nitrospiria bacterium | reverse complement strand
CCCAGATCACATTGCGTGGCAATCCGATCAACACCAACGGCGACATGCCCAAGGTTGGCGCCAAGGCGCCGGACTTTCATCTCACCGCCGCCGACTTGAGTGACATCACACTCGCGACTTACAAAGGCAAGAAGAAGCTTCTCAACATTGTGCCGTCGCTGGATACACCGACCTGTGCGCTCTCGACCAAGAAGTTCAACGACCATGCCGGCAAGTACGGCAACGCAGTGATGCTGGTGGTCTCGGCGGACCTGCCGTTCGCGCAGAAGCGCTTTTGCGGCGCCGAGAATACGAACGCCGTCGTGACGTTGTCGATGATGCGCGACAAGAATTTCGCCAAGGACTATGGCGTGCTGATTCAGGATGGACCGCTCAAAGGTATCACCGCGCGCGCCGTGGTAGTGCTCGACGAAAACAATGTCGTGAAGCACGCCGAACTGGTACCGGAGATCGCGCAGGAACCGAACTACGACGCCGCGCTGGCGGCGCTGAAGTGAAAGTTGTATGAATTTTCAACGCAAAGGACGCAAAGAAAAGAAATGAGGATTAGCAATGTAGGTTGGGTCAAGGTGTGTAGCGCCGGACCCAACGGACTACAAGCTTAATAAAGGAGATTCATCATGGGATTTTTTGGCGGTCCATCAAAAGACGTACTGCTTCAAATGGCCCAAGGCGTAGCGAGCATCGCTATGCAAATACAAATGCTGGAGAAATTGGATGAAGTGTCAAAAAAGAAACTTTTGTCCGGCCTGAAGGCACAAGGTGAACCTACCAACATGAATGAACTGATCTTCATGGCCGCTAGTGTCGTAACAGAACAAGACCTAGGTTGGCATAAGAAAAACCTATATTTAGGCATGATTTTTGGAAGCCTTGTCAGTATGGGAATGTCCGAGATGGATGCAAACCACATAAAAGGTCAGATTGAGTTCCTTGCTCAAGCAATTAAACGTCAGATGAAAAGCCGGTGAGCGAAACGATCGTCATTGCCTTAATTGGCGTAGCCGGAGCTATTATCGGCTCTATTGCAACGATGGCAGGAAGCATTTTTCTTCATTGCCTGAAGGAACGCGCTGCGATCAAACGAGACAAACCCCGCAAGGAACTACTGCTGGAGATGTTGGAGAATCCAAAATATCAATGGCGGAAGCTTAAGACTCTTATGCATGTTATTGGCGCTGACGAAGAAAAAACGAAGGATCTACTACTCAAGGTCGGGGCCCGTGCATCTGAAGATGGTCAACCGTTATGGGGATTAAAAAAGCGGAACCCCTTGCCGAAGGGAAAGCAATGACATGTTGATATTCGAACATTCCCAACCCGGCCGGCGCAATTACTCCCAGGCTCCGCAAACGAAAGCGGAGTTCAGAGATATTCCGGAGAAATTCCGCCGCAAAAAACGCCCGTTGCTGCCGGAAGTCTCGGAGATGCAGGCGGTGCGGCATTACACGCGGCTGTCGCAGAAAAACTTTTCGATCGACACGCACTTCTATCCGCTCGGTTCGTGCACCATGAAGTACAACCCGCGCGCGTGCAACAAGCTCGCGATGCTGCCGG
>CAKKRA010000252.1 GCA_919902475.1 Nitrospiria bacterium | reverse complement strand
TGCGCGGTCAGCAAAAGAGGGGATAAGCACAATAGAGACCCAGTTTATCTCAAAGGTTGGCAAAAGGACAGATGTAGAGGTAACCGCTACAGCACAGTATCACCCGCTTGACGGCCATTTTGTAAAGACAAGGGCGTTTGTAAGGGATATTACAGACAGGAAAAAATTAGAAGGGCAGTTGAAGGAATATTATGATACACTTGAGCAGAAGGTCAATAGCAGGACTAAGGAGCTGAAGGAGACAAAGGAATACTTAGAAAATCTCCTTGAAACAGCAAATGATGTTATTTATACGCTGAACCATGAGGGCATAATTACTTATGTTAATAAGAAGGTTGAGGAGTGGGGATATAAAAAGGATGAATTAATCGGCAAGTCCTTTCTGACAATTCTTTCAAGCAGGCATCAGGGCGATAGATTTAGAAAAACAGTAACAGAAGGTATAAGGCATACCTATGAGGTAGAGGTGATAGATAAGCAGGGCGGGATAAAATACGCTGCCCTCAGCGTTTCACCGCTTAGAAGCAATGAGGGGAAGATTGTGGAGGTGCTCGGCATAGCAAAGGATATAACAAGCCAGAAGCTGCTTGAGCAGCAGGTTATACAGGCAGAGAAGATGTCTGCCATTGGCCAGCTTGCAGCAGGCATTGCCCATGAGATAAATAATCCCCTCGGCGGAATACTAAACTGCCTTTATAACCTTCGCAAAAAGAGATTGTCTCCGGAAAGGGAAGATGAATATATTAAATCCATGGAGGACGGCATCCACAGGGTTCAGAGGACTGTTGACCAGCTTCTTGATTTCTCACTGCAGCACGAGCCGGAGCTTGCATCTGTGAATATCAACAGCCTTATTGAAGGTGTCCTTTCCTTGATAGGTTATGCTATAAAAAAGAACGGCATAAAACTCAAGAAAGAGCTTGATCCATCTCTTCAGCAGTTAATGGTTGACCAGCACAAAATGAGTCAGGTGTTAATGAATATACTTTTGAATGCAGTTCAGGCAATGAAGGGGAAGGGGCAGATCAGGGTAAAGACCTTTCAGGAGGATGGATGGTGCTGTATAGAGGTAATGGATAATGGAGAGGGCATCCCCCCTCATATATTTCCAAAGATATTTGATCCCTTCTTTACAACAAAGGATGTGGGAAAAGGGACAGGCCTTGGCCTTGCGGTCAGCCGCGGTATAGTAGAGAAACACTCAGGCAGGATAGAGGCAAGAAGCGAGTTGGGAAAAGGCACAACTTTTACAGTTAAACTGCCGGTAAATAAATAGGAGATTAAATGAACAGGATACCAAACGTTCTAATCATTGATGATGAACCCTTAATGCGGCTCTCTATCAGTGATGCGCTTAAGGCAGAGGGATATAATATTGCAAGCGTAGAATCCGGAGGCGAAGGCCTGAAGGCAATAAAAGATAATGTCTATGATATAGTTATTACAGACCTCAAACTTCCAGAGGTAGATGGCCTGCATATATTAAAGAGCTGCAGGCATTATTCGCCTATGACAAAGATATTAATGATTACTGCCTACGGTTCTGTAGAGACTGCTGTTGAGGCAATGAGGATGGGGGCATACGACTATATTACCAAGCCATTTTCTATGGATGAGATGATTATTATTGTCAAGCGATTGATACGTTTAAGAAACCTTGAGGATGAGAATATCTATTTAAAGGAGAAGATAGAAGACAAATATGATTTCAACGGCATTATTGGAAAGAGCAATAAGATGAAGGAGGTCTTTGAAAAGGTCAAGGTGGTTGCGCAGAGCGACACTACAGTGCTGATTACAGGAGAGAGCGGAACAGGCAAGGAGCTTGTTGCAAATGCTATTCATTATAACAGCCCGAGAAAAGACGAGGCCTTTATCAAGGTAAGCTGCGCAGCGCTTCCAGAGACCCTGCTTGAGGCAGAGCTATTTGGCCATGAAAAGGGCGCCTTTACAGGCGCATTAAAGCAGAAAAAGGGGAGGTTTGAACTGGCGCATAAGGGCACGCTCTTTTTAGATGAGATTGGAGAGATTTCGCTGACAGTTCAGGTCAAGTTATTAAGGGTTCTTCAGGAGAGGGAGCTTGAAAGGGTTGGCGGCACAGAGACGATTAATGTAGATGTAAGGATTATCTGCGCTACGCAGCGTGATTTAAAAAAAGAGGTGCAGAAGGGAAGCTTCAGGGAAGACCTTTATTACAGGTTAAATGTTGTGCCTGTCTTTCTTCCGCCTTTAAGAGAAAGAAAGGAAGATATCCTCCTGCTCGTAGAGCATTTCTTAGACGCCTATTCAAAGCAGATGAATAAGCCTATTAAGAACCTCTCCCTTGAGGTGAGAGAGCTTTTGCTCAAATACGATTTTCCCGGAAATGTAAGGGAGCTTGAAAATGCCATAGAGAGGGGGGTTACATTGTGTCGTGACGGCGAGATACAGGCATGGGACCTTCCAGAGGATATATGCAGCTGCTGCGATGCCGGCTTCAAGGTTGCAAACAGGCTTCACTATTCAGAGCCCCTTTCAAGCGCATTATCAGTCTTTGAAAAACAGTATATTTGCAGGGTTATAGAAGAGGCAGGAGGAAACAAGACCCTCGCAGCAAAGATGCTCGGCATATCAAGAAAGACCTTATGGGAAAAGTGCAGGGCCTATGGCCTGATTAAGGAAAGAGAGAAAGAGACAGAAGATATGTAGCAATATTCCTTAAATTTTATTGTGAGAAATGATAGTGTTACAATAACTAAGCAAATAAGCCTGTCCAAGTTACATTCCTGTATCAATGACATATCTATTTGTAATCTAAAAAAAATTCCTTAAAACCATCTTTTTTCGTTACATTTCTGTTACAGCAATATTCAATAATATTCACTCTATTTTGTACATAAAAAACTTGTAATTTCAGAATGTTAGATTAGATTTTTTTAGAGTGGCACCTTCCTTGCATTGTATTTAATACAGTTTTATGCAGTAGATTGTTAAACAACAAACTAATGCTGTATTTAGTTTAAAGGGGAATCAGGTATAGGAGGGGGAGCATCCTACCTGTTATAAAGCCTAAAATTGCTTAATCTGGGTTATGAGATGATATCTAACCCTAATCTTTATTAAATGGAGGTAGCAACATGGCAAATCTAAAAACCTTCTTTAAGTCAGGTCACACGCCTACACTATTTTCAGCATTTCTGTATTTTGATTTCTGTTTTGCAGTATGGGTATTAAATGGCGCAATGGCGCCATTCATAAGTGAGCATTTCAATCTAAGCCCCGCACAAAAGGGCTTCATGATTTCAGTGCCTATAATGGCAGGCGCAGTCATGCGCTTCCCACTTGGGGTATTGGCCCAGTATATTGGCAGAAAGAACGCAGCATTGGTAGAAATGGGTATGATTTTTGTAGCGATGTGCTATGGTTTTTTTGTAGTTACCAGTTATTCGGAGATGCTCGCCATGGGTGTGCTGCTCGGCCTTGCAGGGGCAAGTTTTGGGGTTGCGCTTTCGCTCGGTTCAGGATGGTTCCCGGCACAGTATAAGGGGCTTGCCATGGGAATAGCAGGGGCAGGGAACAGCGGAACGGTGCTGGCAGTTTTATTCGCACCGCCCCTTGCAATGAAATATGGCTGGCAGAGTGTTTATGGTTTAGCAGCGCTGACAATGCTTTTGCCAATTCTGGTGATGCTGATTTTTGCAAAGGAGCCGCCGGATAGGGAGCGGCACTCATTAAAGGAACTTCTCAAATGCCTTATTGAGAAAGACGGCTGGTCGTTTAATCTGATATATATCATCACCTTTGGAGGATTTATCGGATTGGCCAATTTTCTTCCGACCTTCTTCTATGACCAGTTTCATGTAACAAAGGTTCAAGCAGGACAGCTTACAATGCTGGCAGCGGTAATGGGAAGCGGCATCAGAATTCTCGGAGGATATGTCTCCGACAGGATCGGCGGCATCAATTCGCTTACAGCCGTTTTTGTCGTAATAATTGCGATGATGCTATTTGGGGCAACACTGCCTGCATTGGCTACCACAACCATAATGTTTATGCTGTGTTTTGCAGCCCTCGGGGCTGGTAACGGCGCCCTGTTCCAGTTAGTGCCCCTTCGCTGGCCAACGACTACTGCTGTTGCAGGAAGTATGATTGGCGAGATTGGCGCTCTTGGCGGTGCATTTATACCTAACGCAATGGGACTGTCAAAACAGTATACAGGGACATTTGCTTATGGATTCATTGCATTTGCAATATTAGCAGTTGCAGTTCTGATCATGCTAAGGATAGTGCAGCGCAAGTGGACAACAAGTTGGGTTGCTAAGGGAGGAAAGGCATTAATGAACCATCCGCGAAGGTTCATGATTCAGAGCGCTGAGGAATACGAGATGCTGCAGAGGCAGGGAAGATTTTATGGAGTATAAGAGCATACTCTGCCCGATTGACGGCTCTGAGCTGTCAGAAAAGGTAGAGGATGCAGGTGTTTATCTAAGTAAGATTTCAGGCGCAAAATTGATTCTGCTGAATGTAGTGGAAAAGTGGTACCGCTCAGCGCATCTTGTGACAGATTCTACTGAGTGGCAGAATATACACACAAATTGGCTGAATGAGGGCAGGGGGATTTTGGAAAAGGAAGCAGCCAAACTTAAAGAAAAAGGCGTGAAGGATGTTGAGATGGTATTAAGAGATGGAGACGCAGCGCATGAGATTATTGCATTGGCAATGGAACAGAGAGCTGATTTGATAATTATGGCAACCCATCGCTATTCACCAGTGGGGAAGTTTTTTATGGGAAGCGTTACAGACAAGGTGACCAAGAGCTCGCCTTGTCCTGTTTTGTGGGTTTTTAAATAGGGCTTACTGCCCTTGCTGCTCTGACTCTCCTCCTCTCTCCAACGTAGGTGGCATACCACCAGAGGTCGGCGTGGCAAGGGGCAGTAAGGATTTAAATAAGATTTTATAGGAACAGTTATCAAAATAAAATAAGGAGGTGTAAAAAGATTATGATTCTGAGGGATGGGAGAAAGGGATTTAAAAAGTTTCTAAGATTTACATTGGCAATAATCCTGATTCTTATGCCAATGATTGCTGCGGCTCAGACAGCAGAGACACAGCAGGCAGAGCCTGTTCAAGAGTCTCCTGCAGCGCCTGCTGAGCAGGGCGATTACAAGACTGGCAGGGCATTATTTAGCGGGGAGAAGCGGTTTACAAACGGAGGTCCTCCATGCATATCCTGCCACAGCGCAGGGGTTGGCGCCTTAGACGGAGGTGTGCTTGGTCCAAACCTGTCACAGATATACGCCGGGCCAAAGAGGGCGCTTCTTATGATTGGCTGGGTGAACAGCCCCGGACTTCCTGTAATGGGTCCGATTTTTTCAGCCAAAAATATAACAGAGGCAGAGATGGAGCATCTAAGGGTATTCTTTAGTGAAACTGCAAGCCAGCCTGTTGCTGCTTCAAAAACAGGTTCTTTTGTCGGCGCAGGCGCAGCAGGTTTTATCGGAATAATGATCTTCTTCAGCATCGTGTGGAGCGGCAGATACAGAAAGAGGAATAAGGGCACTGCACATGATGCATTATGGAGAAATTATGGCGGAAAGGGAGGGAAATAAATGGCAACGCTGATACAAGATATAGTCAATCCGACTAAAAGGGGATGGGAAGAATTTTATAGAAACCGCTGGCAGTATGATAAGACCGTCAGAAGCACGCATGGCAACAACTGCACAGGCGGCTGTTCATGGATGGTCTATGTAAAGGACGGCATTATTACATGGGAGCTGCAGGCCGTTGATTATCCATTATTAGAGCCGACTATTCCGCCTTACGAACCGAGAGGCTGTCAGAGGGGAATATCAGCTTCATGGTATGTATACAGCCCTGTCAGGGTTAAATATCCCTATGTAAGAGGGACACTGATTGAGGCATGGAGGGAGGCAAGGACAAAACATTCAGATGTTGTTGACGCATGGGCGAGCATAGTGGAGGATCCTGAGCTTTCCAAGAAAATCAAATGGTCAAGGGGAAAGGGCGGATTCAGGAGATTTGACTGGGATACAGCAGCAGAGATTATAACTGCTGCGCAGATGTATACCATCAAAAAATATGGTCCAGACAGGAATATCAGCTTTTCGCCGATTCCAGCCATGTCAATGATAAGCTATGCCTCAGGCGCCAGATATCATCAGTTAATAGGCGCTGTGAGCTTGAGCTTTTATGATTACTACACAGACCTGCCGAATGCTCATCCCCAGGTCTGGGGCGAGCAGACAGACGTTGCTGAGAGCGCGGACTGGTATCATACAGCATATTGTGTTATAACAGGCGCGACCCCAAACAGGACAAGGACAGCAGACTGCCACTTTATATCTGAGCTTCGCATGGGCGGGGCAAAGCTTATAGTAATGACGCCTGATTATTCAGAAAGCGCAAAATATGCTGATATGTGGGTTCCAGTTAAACCTGGTTCTGACGGCGCTATCTGGATGGCAATCAACCATGTAATCTGCAAGGAGTTCTATGCAGACAAGCAGGTTCCATACTTTGTTGACTATGCAAAGAGCTATACAGACCTTCCGCACCTGATAAAGCTTAAGAAGACCAAAAACGGATATGAGATGGGCAGATTCTTAAGGGCAATGGATCTGAAAGAATATGCAGATACAGACAACCCTGAGTGGAAGTTTGCAATGTGGGATAGCAAGGCAAACAAGCCGCGGATTGTCTACGGGGGCATGGGCTTCAGATATCCTAAGAATAAGGAGAGCGAGAGCAAGTGGAATACACTGCTGAAGGATGAAAAGACAGGCGAGCAGATAGACCCTTTGCTTACGCTGCTTGGCGGCAAAAAGGGCGATGTTCTGGAGTGCGCATTCTATGAGCTTGATACCGGCGAGGTTTACAAGAGAGAGGTTCCAGTAAGATACATAGATACAGCTACAGAAGGCAAGATACCTGTAACAACCGTATTTGATATGCAGATGTCGCACTTAGGCGTAGCTCGTCCCGGGCTTTCAGGCGATTTCTCAAAGAGCTATGACGATGACAAGGGCTTTTCACCTGCATGGCAGGAAAAATATACAGGCATCGGCCGCGCAACAATCATACAGATAGCAAGGGAGTTTGCTTCTACTGCTGAGGCTACAAAGGGCAGGTGTATGGTAATAAGCGGGGCAAGCAGCAATCACTATTACCACTCTGATCTTATTTACAGGTCGTTTATAGGCACATTAATGCTTACCGGCTGCGTCGGCAGAAACGGGGGCGGACAGAACCACTATGTTGGTCAGGAAAGGCTTGCGCCGTTTGATTCATGGGGACAGATTGCCCATGCCCTTGACTGGGTAAGGCCGCCGAGGTTCCAGAATACGCCAAGCTATTGGTACATACATACGCAGATGTTTAAGTATGACGACAAGCTGACGGAATATCATGTTGTGCCGGATAAAAATGCCATCAAGTATCAGCATTGCGCTGATTGGCAGGTGCAGGCTGTAAGGCTCGGAGGCCTTCCATGGTATCCGCAGCTTAACAAGAGCCCATTAGTTGTAGCAGAGGATGCGCAGAAGGCAGGCGCAAAGACAGATGCAGACATAGTGAACTATACAGCAAAACAGATTAAGAACGGCGGACTCCAGTTTGCTGTTGAGGACCCTGATGCGCCTGATAACTGGCCGAGGGTCTGGATGATATGGCGCGGCAATGCCCTTGGCTCTTCAGCAAGAGGCCATGAATATTTTATGAAATTCCTTCTCGGCACGCACCATAATATGGACTGCGAGGAGATTGCAAAGCCGTATATTAATGATATGAAATACAGGGAGTCGCCGCTCGGCAAGCTTGACCTGATTGTTGATTTGAATATGCGTATGAATACAACGCCGATATACAGCGACATAGTGCTTCCAGCAGCCCACTGGTATGAGAAGGAGGATATCAATACTACAGACCTCCACTCTTATATCCATCCAATGGGCGCGGCAGTTACGCCAAACTGGGAGTCAAAGAGCGACTGGGATGCTTTCAAGTTCATTGCAAAGAAATTCTCAGAGCTTGCTGAAAAGCATTTCCCAAAGCCTGTGAAGGATGTGGTGATCACGCCGCTTATGCATGATACCCCCGGCGAAATAACTCAGCCTGCTATTCCCGATGTAAAGGATTGGAAGAAGGGGGATTGCGATCTTATACCAGGTGTAACAGGGCCGAATATATCCGTTGCAACAAGGGATTATGCAAATGTATATAACCGCTATATCTCTCTTGGGCCTTTAATGAAGGGTAAATACGGCTTCCATAACATCATGCTTGACGGCGGACCTTTCTATAAGGAATACATGAACGACGCCCATACACAGACAGTTGAATGGGGCGGCGAGAAGTATATATCCCTTAGAGAGGCGAAAGAGGCATGCAATGCAGTTATCTTCTTTTCCAGTTTGACAAATGGAGAGGTGAACTATCAGGAGTGGCTGATAGAGGAGCATCACACAGGACTGCACGGCGAGCAGTATAAAGAGGCAAAGGAGTCTGTTAAGAAGATATTCGGCCATGACCCATCAAGGGTATGGACATTAAAACATGCAGATCTGGCGCCAAAGGCAATGGATGCAGCTATGGGTGAATACCACTCAGTTGCAGACGAGGTGGCAGGTCCTGACAGAAACTTCCGCACAAGCTACGATGACATAGTTGCTCAGCCAAAGAGGTGGCTAAACAGCCCGCTGTGGTCAGGCGATACAAGAAACGGAAGGTCATATACAGGATATAGCAATCAGATAGATTTCAGGCTCCCATGGAGGACTTTAACAGGAAGACAGCATTTCTATCTTGACCATCCGACATATCTTGAATTTGGAGAGGCCTTGTGCACGCATAAATACAAGCTGGATCCAAACAAGATGAATGAAATAAAGAAAAGCGACAAGTCAGGCGCTCTGCATCTGAACTATATTACTCCGCACGGCAAGTGGCAGATACACTCTACACACTATGATAATCTTAGGATGCTGACGCTTTCACGCGGCGGCAATGTAATATGGGTAAATGACAGAGACTCGGAGAGCGTGGGCATAAAGGACAATGACTGGGTAGAGGCATACAATGACAACGGCGTATATTGCGCCCGTGCAGTTGTAAGCGCGAGGATACCGTCCGGAACATGCTTTGCCTATCATTCGCAGGAAAAGACAATAAATGTTCCAAAATCCCAGATTAGAAACAAGGTGAGGGGCGGGTACCACAACAGCCTTCCGAGGCAGAGGCTAAAACTCCCTACACTGAGTGTGGCGGGTTATGGACAGTTTTCCTATGGATTTAATTCATGGGGTCCAATACCCATCATCAGGGACACAACCATCTTACTTAGAAAAATGAAGAATCAGGAGGTGGAATGGTAATGGATATAAGAGCGCAGCTATCAATGAGTTTCAACCTTGACAAATGCATTGGGTGCCATACATGCAGCATATCCTGCAAGAATATATGGACAACCCGTCAGGGCGCGGAATATATGTGGTGGAACAATGTGGAGACCAAGCCCGGCGCAGGATTTCCGCTTACATGGGAAGATCAGGAAAGATACAGGGGCGGTTGGGAGGTTTCTGACAGCGGCAATCTGAGGCTTAAGCTTATCAAGGGCAACAAGTTAAGGACTCTGGCAAGCATTTTTTTCCAGCCGAACCTGCCCACAATAGACGACTACTATGAGCCGTTTACTTATGATTATCAGAACCTGTTTAATGCGCCGGCTGGGGATGACCAGCCGGTAGCAAGGCCAAAGTCTCTTATTACAGGCGATTTCATGGAGAAGATTACACTCGGACCAAACTGGGACGATGACTTTGGCGGCTCTCCGCTTTACGGCTCAAATGACCCGAACTTAAAGGGTCTTTCAGAGTCGCAGAAGGAGATGCTTACAAAATTCCACAAGCTCTTCTACTTTTATGTGCCGAGGATATGCAATCACTGTCTTAACCCCGGCTGTGTTGCGGCATGTCCATCCGGCGCCATATACAAGAGGGGAGAGGATGGTATAGTCCTGATTGACCAAGATACCTGCCGCGCATGGAGGTTCTGTATAAGCGCATGTCCATACAAGAAACCATACTATAACTGGGGAACAGGCAAGTCTGAAAAGTGCATCTTCTGTTA
>CAKKRA010000251.1 GCA_919902475.1 Nitrospiria bacterium | reverse complement strand
GCAACAGACTACGAATCTGTAGGCTGGGGGTTCGACTCCCTCTGGGCGCACCAGAAATTCACCTACGGTGAATTTACTTATAACTTATAACTTGTAACTCGTAACATGGAACTCGCAACTCGTAACTAACATAGTTATGAATGAAGATGATGAAAGGTTTATGCAGATTGCCTTGAATGAAGCAGAAAAGGCAGCAGAAGAAGGCGAGACTCCTATTGGCGCAGTGGCTGTATTAAATAGAAAGATTATTGCCAAAGCAAGAAACAAAAGAGAAATATGGAATGACCCTACAGCGCATGCTGAAATAATAGCCTTAAAAAAGACAGCAAAGAAGCTGAATAGATGGCGGCTGACTGGCTTGACATTATATGTTACATTGGAGCCCTGCGCAATGTGTGCAGGCGCAATGGTTCTTGCAAGGATTGACAGACTCGTTTTTGGCTGTACAGATCCAAAGGCAGGCGCATGCGGGACGCTTTATAATATACTTCAGGATAAGAGGCTGAATCATCAGGTGGAGATTACAACAGGCGTAATGGAGAAAGAGTGCAGTGCGCTGCTAAAGAAATTTTTTAAGCAGCTAAGAAGTAATCGTTTTTTGTAGGCACGGTTTTAACCGTGCTTTTTGCACGAATAAATTCGTGCCTACAGTTTAAGTTTATTCATAGGTTACGAGTTATTAGTTATAAGTTATTAGTATTTGCGTAGCAAATCTCGGAGAGATGGCCGAGCTGGCTGAAGGCGCCTGACTCGAAATCAGGTGTGGGGAAACCCATCGGGGGTTCAAATCCCTCTCTCTCCGCCAGAAAAAATTGCGTAGCAATTTTTCACTTATAACTAATAACTTTTAACATTAAGGTTATGAGTTATTAGTTATAGGTTATAAGTGATGTGAAGCGCACGCTTCACATCCTTTGATACCGGAGGTCGGGCCTTGCGCAACAGGAGGTTACAAACCCCGTCAGATCCGGAAGGAAGCAGCGGTAAGTAATTCAAATGTGTGCCGCAGGCAGCCTGACCTCCGATATGAAAGGCGAAAGAAGATGGAATATCAGGTTTCAGCAAGAAAATGGCGTCCCCAGAGATTTGAAGACATAATCGGCCAGGGCCATGTAACAAGAACCTTGCAGAATGCCATTAAGAATAACCGCATTGCCCATGCCTATATCTTCTCAGGCTCAAGGGGAGTGGGAAAGACGACTACTGCCCGAATACTTGCAAAGGCATTAAACTGCGTCAATGGCCCCACACCAGAGCCTTGCAACAACTGCGACCCATGCAGGGAAATTACCTCAGGACTCTCCACTGATGTCCTTGAAATTGACGGCGCGTCAAACACCGGCGTTGATGATGTGCGTGAGCTGAGGGAAAATGTAAAATATGCGCCCATGCACGGCAAATATAAGGTGTATATTATTGATGAGGTGCACATGCTCTCCAACTCGGCATTTAATGCCCTTCTAAAGACGCTTGAAGAGCCGCCATCCCATGTGATTTTTGTCTTTGCTACAACAGAGGTTCATGAGATACCGTCAACAGTGCTTTCCCGCTGCCAGCATTTTAACTTCAAGAGGCTTACTCTGATAGAGATTGTTGACAAACTCCGCCTTATTGCAGAAAAAGACGGCATTAATATAAATGACAACGGCCTGTCAATTATTGCAAAGGCAGCAGACGGCAGCATGAGGGATTCTCTAAGCATCCTTGATCAGGTTATATCCTTCTGCGGCAAAAAGGTGGATGAGAAGGAGATTGCAGATGTCCTCGGTGTTATAAATAAGGATATTATGCTTGCATTTATTGATAGATTAAAGAATAAAGATTCTGCAGGCATTATTAAGATAATAAGGGAGGCTCAGGACTGCGGATATGATGTAAGGCAGTTCTGCAATAACCTTATTGAGCATATAAGAAATATAATGATTGTAAAGGTGTCAAGTTCTCCTGAAGAATTGATTGAGCTTTCAAGGGATGCAGTAGATGAGATAAAAAGGCTTGCAGAAGGCCTTTCAATGGAAGAGGCGCAGCTTTTCTTTTCCATATTTTCAAATGTGCATAAGGAGATAAGGTGGTCTCCATATCCATGGATGTCTCTTGAGATGGCTGCTGTAAAGGCAGTGCATGTTCCTTCCTTTAAGAGTATAGATAAACTTATTGAATTGGTTAGCAGCCCTTCGGGTAATACTGAAGGTATGGGAGAATACAGAGGTCATAAGCCAGAAAACAGAATAAAGGCAGAGGAAAGAATACAGAATACAGAAGTCATAAGCCAGAAAACAGATTCTCAAAAAAGAGAGGATGAGAGTCTGCAAGAGCCGCAGGATAAAAGAGAGGCAAACACAGCGGGTGATGGAAACGGCTCTTCTGTAAACTGGGATGAATTGATAAACAGGGTAAAGGAGAAGAAGCCGAATATAGGTTCATACCTTGAACAGGGGGAATTAGTCAGAAGCTCTGAAAAGGAGCTTATAATCGGGTTTAGCGACAGGTCATCATTTTTGATAGAGCTAATAGAGAGGGAAGATAATAAAAAGGCATTAAAAAATCTTATAAATGATATTTGTCATAGGGATATACACTTGAAATTTGTTAAAATTTCAGCAAATGCTGATAGTGGAAACAGCGGCATAAGGAATGGCGCAGGGGTGGATATAAACCCCCTTGTAAAAGACGCGCTGGATATATTTGGCGGAAAGCTGTTAGGTGTGCGGAAGATAGAGGAGAGATAGGAGATGTCAAAAAAGATGATTGGCGATATGATGAAACAGGCAATGCAGATGCAGGAGAGGCTGAAGAAGATTCAGGAAGAGGTAGGCGTAAAGACAGTTGAGGCGTCTGCAGGCGGCGGCGTGGTAACTGTAGTAGCAAACGGGAAGCAGGAGATTATTTCTATCAAGATAGACCCCTCTGTTATAAATTCAAATGACGCAGATATGCTTCAGGATTTGATATTGGCAGCAGTGAACGAGGCATTGAGAAAGTCCAAGGAGATGATGTCAGAGGAGATGAAACAGCTTACAATGGGCATAAATATTCCGGGTCTGTTTTAGGATAATAGATGGCTCAGGCAGGCGTGCTTAACAGATTGATAGAAGAGCTGATGAGGTTTCCTGGCATAGGCCAGAAGACTGCGCAGAGGCTCGCCTTCTTTTTGTTGAAGATGGATGATTCTGAGGCAAGGGGGATTGCAAGGGCAATTGTAGATTTAAAAGATAAAAGCAGGTTCTGCTCTGTGTGCAACAACATTACTGAAGACGAGATATGCGAAATCTGCTCTGACCCGATGCGGGATAGAAAAAAGATTTTGGTTATTGAAGAGCCAAGCAACCTTTTAGCAATTGAAAAGACCAAGGAGTATAAAGGGCTTTATCATGTTTTGATAGGAGCGCTTTCACCTTTAGACGGAATAGGGCCAAAGGATATAAAAATAGATGGTCTTATGCAGAGGCTTAGCAACGGCCATGGTGTTGAGGAGGTAATAATCGCCACAAATCCTACGATTGAAGGCGAGGCAACTGCAATATATCTTTCAAGGCTTATCAAGTCTGCCGGCATAAAGGCAACAAGGATTGCCTATGGCGTTCCTGTTGGCAGTGACTTAGAGTATGCAGATGAGGTGACATTGATAAAGGCGCTTGAAGGAAGGCGGGATATGCAATAAGGAAAAATGAAAATAGCAAAATGTAAAGTGCAGAATAAAGATTGGGAGCGTGTCATTCCTGCGTGTTTTTAGCAGGAATCCAGTTTCGTTTATTTATAGATTCCCGCTCAGAGACTCTGCGGGAATGACATTATTTGTCATTTTTCAATTTTCATTTTACAATGGAGCAAAGCGACAAGAAGGAGGAATAAACAATGTATGATGCAACTGAGATACGATGGCATGGGAGAGGCGGCCAGGGAACAGTTACAGCAGCCAAGCTCTTTGCCCAATCGGCAATGGTAGGCGGAAAATATGTTCAGGCATTTCCTGAATTCGGGCCTGAAAGGACAGGCGCGCCTGTAAAGGCATATAACCGAATCAGCGGCAAAAAACTCACAATACACTGCGGCGTTACAAATCCCAGTATAGTTGTGGTGGTTGACCCGACATTGGTTGGGACAACTGATTTTACAGAAGGGACAGATGAAAAGGCGGTATTTTTAGTCAATACAAAGGATGACCCTGCAGCAGTCCGCAATAAGATAAAATTAAAAGGCGGCAGGATTTACACCATTGATGCAACAAGGATAAGCCTTGAGACAATTGGCAAACCTATTCCAAATACAGCCATGCTCGGCGCACTTGCAAAGGTGTCAGGCATAGTTGATATTAAAAGGGTTCTTGATGATGTTAAGGAGGACTTTGAAAAGAAATTCCCTGAAAAGATAACACAGAAGAATCTTGAGGCTGTAAAGAGGGCGTACGAGGAGGTAAAGGGAGAATGAAGAAAAAGGGATGGAAGGAATTACCTATCGGCGGGCTTATCTTAGAGGCAGCAAATACAAAAAATTATGCAACAGGCGACTGGAGGACATTCAGGCCTGTAATTGACTTGGATAAATGCACAAACTGCATGAGGTGCTGGATATTCTGCCCTGATTCAGCAGTCTGCCTTGTTGAGGGAAAGGTGAATCACTTTGATTATGAGCATTGCAAGGGATGCGGTATCTGTGCTGTAGAGTGTCCTGACAATGTGAAGGCTATTGCAATGATAGAAGAGGCAAAGGCAAAAGAAGGAAAATGACGGCTTTGTAAAAAGTCCATCTGCTGTGTTGTCGCTTCGGCCTCGCATCCTCACATACTAACATGTATGCTGCGGTGCGAGTCCTCGCTCCGCCTTGCATCTGGAGCTTTTCACTTTGCCGTTTAAGAAATTATTAGAAACGAAAGGAGCATAAAATGGGTAAATTAGTTGCATTAACAGGAAACATTGCAGTTGCAACTGCAATGAAGCAGATAAACCCTGATGTCTGCGCTGCGTATCCGATCACGCCGGCAACACAGGTGATGGAGCAGTTCTCTGAGTATGTTGCAGACGGTCTTGTTGATACAGAGCTGATTGCGACTGAGAGCGAGCACAGCGCAATGAGCGCCTGCATAGGCGCTGCAGCAGCAGGCGGCAGGGTAATGACATCAACATCATCGCAGGGCCTTGCATTGATGTGGGAGATGCTATACATAGCAGCAGGCATGAGGTTTCCTATAACACTTGCATGTGTTAACAGGGCATTGAGCGCGCCGATTAATATCCACGGCGACCACAGCGATTCAATGGGCGCAAGGGATTCAGGCTGGATTCAGATATATGCAGAGAATGCGCAGGAGGCATACGACAATCAGATACAGACAGTAAGGATTGCCGAGCATATGGATGTGAGGCTTCCTGTGATGTCATGCATGGATGGTTTTATCACAAGCCATGCCATAGACTCCCTTGAACTTTTGGATGATAAGACTGTGAGGGATTTTGTAGGCGAGTATAAGGCAACCTATCCGCTTCTTGATGTTGAGCATCCAGTAACCTACGGCGCATTAGACCTTCAGGACTATTTTATGGAGCACAAAAGGGCGCAGGCAGAGGCAATGAAGAATTCAAGGAAGGTGATTTTAGATGTAGCAAGGGAGTATAAAAAGATATCTGGCAGGGGCTTTGAATATTTTGAGGAATATTATATGGATGATGCAGAGATTGCAATTGTTATATTGAGCTCTGCAGCAGGAACTGTAAAGGTAGTAGTTGATGCAATGAGGGCAAAAGGCGAGAAGGTCGGCTTATTAAGGCCCCGCATCTTCAGGCCATTTCCATATGCTGAATTAGCTGACGCACTTTCAAATGTAAAGGCAGTTGCTGTAATGGATAGGGCGGATTCAACCGGCGCAGAGGGCGGGCCTTTATTTATGGAGTTTAAGTCTGCTTTGTATAATAATAAGAAACAGCCCTTAATGATTAATAAGATATTTGGTCTGGGCGGCAGGGATTTGATGCTGCCTGATATAGAGATGGTATATCGTGAGCTTAGGGATACCAAGAATACAGGCAAGATACGGACTATATCCGAATATATCACTGTCCGCGGAGAGGAGGCTGCATATGGTAAAGCTTAAGGATCTAATACAAAAAGAGCCTATAATGGAAGGCGGGCACAGGATGTGCCTTGGCTGCGGCGCCCCTATTATTGTAAATCTTATATTAAGGACATCAGATGCGCCTGTTGTGCTTGCAAATGCAACAGGGTGCCTTGAGGTTGCGTCTACAATATTTCCTTATACAGCATGGCGCGCGCCATGGATGCACAGCGCCTTTGAGAATGCTGCTGCAACAGCCTCTGGCATTGAGACAATGTACAGGGCATTAAGGAAAAAGGGAAAGATAAATAAAAAGATAAACTTTGTTGCCTTTGGCGGCGACGGCGGAACTTATGATATAGGTTTTCAATCCTTATCCGGCGCATTGGAAAGAGGCCACAGGTTTTTGTATGTATGCTATGACAATGGCGCTTATATGAATACAGGCGTGCAGCGCTCCAGTTCCACACCCTTTGGCGCAGCAACAACCACAAGCCCTGCAGGCCTTGTAATTCAGGGTAAACTGCAAAAAAGGAAGGATTTGACGAAGATTGTTGTTGCCCACAATATCCCTTATGTTGCTCAGGCATCTCCGCACAACTGGCTTGATTTAACCAAAAAGGCAGAAAAGGCTTTTGCTGTTGACGGCCCGTCATTCTTAAATGTTGTATCTCCATGCCCTCCTGGCTGGAAGTCAGAGGCAAAGGATACAATAGGATTGTCAAAGATTGCTGTTGATACCTGTTTCTGGCCGTTATATGAGGTAGAAAACGGCAAATATACCATAAATTATAAGCCAAAAGAGAAGCTGCCAATTGAGGCATGGTTAAAACCGCAGGGAAGGTTCAGGCACCTTTTTAAGCCTGAAAATGCAGAACTTCTTAAACAAATTCAACAAGATATAGATAAGGAATGGGAGGCGCTACAGAGGTTGGCAAGTCTATAAAAAAAGGTAATCACCTTGAAATTATTGATATTGTGTGCTATATTTGAAGTTAAACAATTATAAGGAGCAAGGAGCAGATGGCTGGTTCAGATTTGGTGATGTATGAAGAGGAGTTTAAGCAGATTGACGAGGAGCTCTCTAAACTCCATGAGCAGGCAAATGCCAAGCTGACATTTGTTGTGGATAAAAACGGACAGCTTATAACAGCGGTTGGGGAAACTGAGAATCTTGACACCACATCCCTTGCCTCTCTTACAGCAGGAAATATTGCAGCTACAGGCGGAATGGCAAAGCTGATTGGAGAAAAAGAGTTCTCTATCCTCTTTCATGAAGGCGAGAGGGATAATATCCACATATCAATAATCAGCCAGAGGGTCATACTTGTTGTTATTTTTGACCAGAGGTCATCCTTAGGTCTTGTAAGGCTGCGGGTTAAAAAGAGCGCAGAGGCATTGTCAAATATATTTAATCGCATTCTTCTGAAAGTTGAGAAGGAGAAGGGTGTAAAGGGTGAGACTAAATCACCATTTGCCGAGATTACAGAAGAGGATATTGATAAGCTATTCAGCTAAAACTGGAAAGATGGAAGGAAGAAACGGTTAATGTCATTTATAAATTACTCCGCACGAGAGATAAACTGTAAGATTGTTTATTACGGCCCTGGTTTAGGCGGCAAGACAACAAACCTCCAATATATATATAAAAAGACATCCCCGGATGCAAAGGGTAAGATGATATCCCTTGCAACTGAGACAGAGAGGACGTTGTTCTTTGATTTTCTGCCGTTAGCGCTGGGGATGATAAGGGGATTTAAGACCCGTTTTCATTTATATACAGTTCCAGGCCAGGTATTCTATGATGCAAGCAGAAAGCTGATTTTAAAGGGTGTTGACGGCGTTGTGTTTGTGGCGGATTCACAGGTAGAGAGGATGGAGGCAAATATTGAGAGTTTGGATAATTTAAGGACAAACCTTACAGAGCAGGGATATAATTTAGATGCAATCTCATTCTGCATTCAGTATAACAAAAGAGACCTCCCGAATGTTGTGCCAGTTGAAGAGATGAACAGGGTTCTTAATCCAAAAAATGTACCCTGGTTTGAGGGAGTAGCAAAGGACGGAAGGGGTGTCTTTGATACATTGAAAGAGGTTGCAAAACAGGTATTGATGGAGCTGAAAAAGACCGGAAGATAATAAACATTTTCCTTGACGATACCCGCCAGATAGATTAAAATAACTAAAATTTAACAAGATAACACAAAAAATATTTTATACTCCCCGGTAGCTCAGTCGGTAGAGCAGGTGGCTGTAAAATTTTGCAGCTTCCACGGGAAACCGTGGTTGCAAAATCGGGTGAATTCAGGGAAGCCTAAAGCCTGAAAAGGTATGGTAATCCTGAGCGAAGTCCGCTGAAGGGTAGTGGTAAGCGGAAACGTGCAGAGACTATGAGGTGAGGAGCCCAACCAATAAACCTCTATAGCGCCCGACACCCTAACTTTACTGTAAAGGTTAAAGAGGGTGATGAGATAGTCCAAGCCTTATGGAAACATAAGGGGTACTTGTAACCACCTTGTCGCTGGTTCGAGTCCGGCCCGGGGAGCCAATTTTTTAAGCTATTTAATCACACCCCATTTTATCAATTTTTCCCTTGCCTCTTTTCCTGCCTCGCCATTTGGGTCAAGTTTTAAGGTCTCTTTATAATATGCTGCGGACTTTTCTTTGTTATTAAGCCTTTCATAACATCTTGCAATGTAGAGTTTTACCTGAGGAACATCCGAAATAAGTTTATCAGCAGCAAGCATATGAACAAGGGTTGTCTGATATTTCTCTGACTTATAATTGATAAGGCCTGATAGAAATCTTGAACCAAAGAGGTTCGGGTCTATCTTAATAGATGCGTCTATCGCAGTCTTTGCATCCTCTGTCTTATCCTGTTTAAGTAAAGCAAATGCGAGTCCTGAGTAAAAGATTGCGTCTTTATGAAGCCAAATCGCCTTGTTATACTCGCCTTCAGCAGTCTTATAATCCTTTTTTCCCATTGCCTCATCACCCCTGTCATAATGGGCATAGGCATTCTTTAGGTTCTTCAGATGTGCAGTCTTTCTGCTAAATTCGTCTGCCTTTAATTCTCTAATAACAGTATCTTTATATGTGGTATTCAATTCTTTGCTGATAGCGTCTATCCTCTCTGTTGTCAATGGGTGTGTCATAAAGAGGTTCTCAAGCTTGGAGGACTCCTTCTTATGCGCCTTCTGCAATATTTCCATGGATTGTTTAAGGCCTGTTGGATTATAGCCTGTCTTATTCATGTAATCAAGGCCGAGATGGTCAGACTGCCTCTCCTGATCCCTGCTGTATTTCATGAGCATAAGGGTAGCAGCAAAGGTAGAGCCGAGGCTGTAAAGTTCCCTGTTTTTTATATCCTTCGCAGCCAAAACAGCCTCAATGCTGACAAGGACTGCCTGAGTCAGGACTGTTCTGCTTATATGCTTTGCAGAATGCCTTGCAGTTGCATGTCCTATCTCATGGCCAAGTATGCCTGCAAGCTGGTCTTCATTTCCCAAATTTATTAAGAGCCCCCTTGTTATGCTTATCTTGCCGCCAGGTAGACAGAAGGCATTATAATCAGAGGAATTAACCACATTAAATTCATAAGGAAGGTTTTGCCTGTGGCTTACAGCGCCAAGCCTCTTTCCAACGCCATTTACATAAGCCTGAAGCTCATCGTCTTTAAACAGGCCGTTATTCATCTGTGTTGTTATAGGGTAGTTTTTAACGCCGATGCTTAATTCATCTTCCTCAGATATGAGTACAAGCTCCCTTTCGCCAGTAACAGGATTTTTGGCGCAGGCGCTGATAAAGATCATAAGAAAAACAAGAACCGCATAAAAAGGCATGTGCTTTTTCACAGCATATATCTTCATATTGATAACACTTTTATTTTTTGGAAACAACAAAGAATTGCAACTATCCGGATTATACAAAATATAGGCTTAAATGTTAAGAAGTTTTTTAGGCATTGCAAATTTTCATAAAGATGTGTTATTATATCAAAAGTTCAAGGACAAAGGGCGGGCCAAGTCCTTTTTGTGGTTCGCCCTTTTTTATTGCGAAAAACACCCTCACCCTTCCCTCCCCCATCAAGTGGGAGGGTTAGGGAGGGGGTAAAAAGTGTAAAGGAGATAAATGAAGAGAGAAGATATCAGAAACATCGCTATTATTGCCCATGTTGACCATGGCAAGACCACACTTGTAGACGCCATGCTGAAGCAGGGAGGCATATTCAGGGATAATCAGCAGGTTCAGGAAAGGGTAATGGATAATATTGACCTGGAAAGGGAGCGCGGCATCACCATCATGGCAAAGAACACTGCTGTTGAATATAAAGGCGTAAAAATAAATATTGTTGATACACCAGGCCATGCTGACTTCGGCGGCGAGGTGGAGCGAACATTAAAGATGGTGGACGGCGTGCTTCTGCTCGTTGACGCATCCGAAGGCCCGCTTCCGCAGACGCGGTTTGTTTTAAAGAAGGCCCTTGAGCTTAATCTGCCTCCTGTGCTTGTGATAAACAAGATTGACAGGCCAGATGCCCGTATAAGCGAGGTTGTAAATGAGGTCTATGACCTTTTTATAGATTTAGACGCACAGGAAGATCAGCTTGATTTCCCAATTATCTATACAAATGCAAGGGAGGGGATTGCAAAGCTTAAACTTGAAGATGAGGCAAAGGATTTGCAGTGCCTTTTTGAATCAGTATTAAAGACCATACTTCCGCCAGAAGGGGATGAGAATGCAGCGCTTCAGATCCTTGTTGCAAATATTGATTACAATGATTATGTTGGAAGGCTTGCTATTGGCAGGATATTCTCCGGCGCTGTTAAGATCGGCGATGCCATTGGTTTTGTGAATCAAAAGGGAGATGTGATAAAGGCAAAGGCAACATCTCTATACGGTTTCAGAGGATTAAAACGTGTAGATATTGAAAAGGCAGTAGTTGGCGATATTGTGGCGCTTGCAGGTATTGAAGGTATAAACATCGGCGATACTATTACTGATGCAGATAATCCAAAACCGCTTCCTCGGATTGCAGTTGATGAGCCGACTATCTCTATGGTCTTTTCAGTAAACACATCGCCGTTTGCAGGCAAGGAAGGCAAATTTGTTACATCAAGAAATTTGAAAGAGAGGCTTGAAAAGGAGCTTTTATATAATGTTGCCATCCGTATTGAATCAATGGATACAACTGATTCGTTCAAGGTAATGGGAAGGGGAGAGCTTCAGCTTGCGATTTTGATTGAGATGATGCGCCGCGAGGGATATGAGCTGTCAGTGTCAATGCCAGAGACCATTACAAAGCAGATAAACGGCGCCTTGAATGAGCCTATGGAGCTTCTTGTAATTGACTGCCCTGAGGATTTTATCGGCGTTGTTACGCAGAAGCTCGGTATGAGAAAAGGCAGGATGTTAAAGATGCAGAATAACGGCCACGGCAGGGTGCGTCTTGAATTCCGCATCCCTTCAAGGGGCTTGATAGGCTTCCGTTCTGAATTTTTGACAGACACGAGGGGCACAGGATTACTAAACCACCTATTTGACGGGTATGAGCCATGGCATGGTCAAATAACAAAACGAGCAACAGGCGCCTTGGTTTCAGACAGGACAGGCAAGACAACTACATACGCCCTGTTTCATTTACAGCCGAGGGGCGAGCTTTTTATTAAAGAGAATACATCTGTGTATGAGGGCATGGTAATCGGAGAGAATTCCCGCGAGAATGACCTTGATGTAAATGTTGTAAAGGAAAAGAAGCTTACAAACATAAGGGCATCAGGCACTGATGATGCCATGAGGCTTGTGCCTCCAAGGCCTATGGGTCTTGAGCAGGCAATAGAATTTATCAAAGAGGACGAGCTTGTTGAGGCTACGCCCCAAAGCATCCGCATACGCAAAAGAATCCTTGCCGCAGGCAAAAGGCCAAAGCACAGGGAGTAGGAATATTCCGCGTCCGTGCACGTGCCTGTAAAGTACATATGTATTGACATTTCCATATATATGTTATAACATTGTAATAACATCCACTTGCCCCCCTTCCTTTTCCATGGGAGAGAGAGGGATGACTGTTTACTGAGGAGGTTTATTATGTTGCGAAAAATATGCCATATTGGCAACAGTCAAGGGGTTTTAATCCCAAAAGAGATATTGGAAAAACTTCACCTGACCACTGGTTCTCAGGTTGAAGTAAAACTAAACGAAGAAACCAGCAATATTATTATTGAACCAGCTAAAGCAAAAACAGAATATAAAGCAATAGACACTGAATTCGCAGCACAGGTCAAGGATTTTGTTAAACAATACAAACCTGCCCTCAAAGCGCTGGCTAAAAAATGAACTATCTGACTCCTGAGCAGGCGCTTTTTATGCATTATCGCTTGATAGAAGAAACAGGCGGCAGCCACGGCCTCAGGGATATTGGCTTGCTGCAATCGGCAATAGCACGGCCAATGGCTGCATTCGGCGGCGACGACCTCTATCCTGATATTTTTACCAAAGCCGCTGCCCTCATGCACTCGCTTATCAAGAACCATCGATTTATAGACGGCAACAAAAGGACTGCAATCACATCTTCATCAATATTCCTTCTCCGCAACGGCTTTCAAATCACAGCCTCAAACAAGGAGCTTCAACAGTTTACTTTTGAAGCTGCTTCCACAAAAATAGAAATTGAAAAAATAGCAAGGTGGTTTAAAAAACAGTCAGTTAAAACAGCTTAAGCGGGGCAGGTTATTGCAAAAGTATAACCATTTCAATCCACGCACCTACGCGAGGTGCCGCGAGTTTATTTTTCTCCCAAATCTTCAGCAATAAGCCTGAATTGCCCCAATGCCGCTTCAAGGTCTTCTGCTATCTCGCGGGCGATGACATCAGGCTCAGGAAGGTTTTCAGATTATAGAAGGGCTCGCTAACTATCAAAAATATCTAAGAATTGAAACAGCCCACCCCTACGGTAATTCACCTTTACTCTTTATTAAACAGCTCATGAACTTTTTCCCTTAGTGAGTTTAGTTCTGTGTCTTTTCTGTAATTCCGGCTGCTCTCTAAGATTCATGAAATCATCTGAAAACTTTTCCAGGCTGTTAAAAAGACCATCCCACTGCTTATCTTTATCAACTTGCCTGTTTACATTAGCTGTCTTTTTAGACTTTTTGAATTTTTATTGATTTACTATTTTTTTCTATACACTTCATCATGCGTTCCTATATCAAGAAGAATGATCTCTTTTTCTTTAATGATAATTGTCAGGGTAACGCGGTAGCTGCGGGTTAGGCTCACTGCCTGTACGCCCACCAGTTTTCCGCTGAGGCGATGATATTCAAGATGCGGTTGAAAAGGATCATGCCGCAAATCTTCTACAAGTTTTTCAAAAGCCTCTTTCAAATCAGGGTGCTTTTTGAAAAACTTCCTTGCGCGGCACAGAAAATATTTGGTGGTTGCTAATATGAACACTATTATTCCAGCTCAAGCGCCTTTATCATCTCTTTGGCATTTTTAAATTTAGTTACCCTTCCTGCCTTTAAATCTTCAAGCGA
>CAKKRA010000250.1 GCA_919902475.1 Nitrospiria bacterium | reverse complement strand
ATCGCTCTCATTTATTGCCTGAAAACCCCTGATGCTTGAACCGTCAAACCCAATTCCCTCCTCAAAAAGGCCTTCACCAAATTCATTTGTTGAAATGGTGAAATGCTGCCAAAGACCGGGCATATCAATGAACTTTAAGTCAACTACCTGAACATTATTCTTTTTAGCCAAATCAAGCACATCTTTTACCTTCATAACAAATATCCTCCTTTGATTTTTCTGTAAGATTAAAAAAATAGTTTTTTAAACCTAAAAATTAAAAATACCCCCCTTCTATCCATTAGTTTTAATTAGTAACTTTGTACCAATTGGTTATCGGCATCCTTCTGTCTTTTCCAAATGCCTTTGGCGTAATTTTTATGCCAGGAGATGACTGCCTTCTTTTGTATTCACTCTTGTCAACCATATTAATAACCTTTTTTACAACTGCCTTATCAAATCCCTTTGCTGTTATATCAGCAAAGGACTTGTCCTCTTCAATATAAGCCTGCAGAATAAGGTCTAATATCTCATAAGCTGGTAAAGAATCAGTATCCTTTTGCCCTGGCCTTAATTCTGCTGTAGGCTCCTTTTTAATAATCCTTTCTGGTATCATTTCATTCTGTGTGTTTCTGAATCTTGCAAGTCTATACACCATTGTCTTTGGAACATCCTTGATTACTGCAAATCCGCCTGCCATGTCGCCGTATAATGTAGCATAACCAACACTCATCTCGCTCTTATTTCCAGTTGTCAGCACAAGCCATCCAAATTTATTTGAAAGCGCCATGAGGATATTTCCCCTTATCCTCGCCTGAATATTCTCCTCTGTTACATCTGTTTTTAAATCTTTAAAAGCCGGCGCTAATGAGCTTATATAGTTATTATATGTTTCTGTTATTGGAACAGTTATTAATTTAATCCCTAAGTTCTTAGAAAGTATCTCAACATCCTCTATGCTCTCATTAGATGTATACATTGACGGCATAAAAACGCCAACAACATTCTCTTTTCCAATAGCATCAACTGCGATTGCAGATGTTAATGCAGAGTCAATGCCTCCGCTCAAACCTATTAATACCTTCTTAAAACCGTTCTTCTTTGTATAATCTCCTGTGCCGAGTAAAAGCGCATTATAAATCTCTGCTTCTATAAAATAAGGTTCAATTGAGCCCCTCTCTATAAGCGGCTTTTTAAGATGCCCCTGTTTGGAGAGATTAGTTGATTTAATCAGCTTTTTATATTTACTGAGCCCCCTCTTTTTCTTCTGCCAATCTTTCCCTTTTCTCTGGCTTCTAATCTTATCTACATCTAAATCAGCGATTATGAGCTCTTCTTCAAACTGTCTGCCGCTCTCTATTACATTCCCCTTAACATTTAGAATCATCCCATTGCCGTCAAAGACAAGCTCATCCTGGCCGCCAACCATATTATTGTAGGCAATGGCAACCTTATTGTTCCTTGCCCTTTCCCTTAACATTGTCTCTCTGAGACGCCATTTGCCGAGGTGATATGGAGAGGAGTTTATGTTAATTATAATCTCTGCATCCCCTGCAAATGACAGAATCCTTACAGGCCCATCTTCAAACCAGATGTCCTCGCAGATTGTAACGGCAAAATTTATATCATTTAAAGAAAATACCTTATACTCATCTCCTTCCTTAAAATACCTCTTTTCATCAAAAACACCATAATTGGGAAGGAGCATCTTATGGTATATGCCTGCAATCTTCTTATTTTGTATTACTGCTGCAGCATTATAAATCCCTTTTTTGCGATTAACAAAACCCACAACAACACATATATTACCTGTTTTATTTTTTATAATATCAAGATACTTAAGATTCTCATCTATGAAATCCCTTTTAAGCAGAAGGTCTTCAGGCGGATAGCCTGTTATTGCCATCTCAGGAAAAGAGAGTATATCCACACACATCTCCTGCGCCTTTTCAGTATATCTGATTATCTTCTCAGTATTGCCTGCAAGGTCGCCGACTGTGCAATTTATCTGGGCCATCCCAATCCTAAGAGTATTCATGGAATTATATGGCCTCTTTTCCCCTCTCGCCTGTCCTTATCCGTATTACATCCTTTATATCATACACAAATATCTTTCCATCGCCGATATTTCCAGTCCGTGCAGTCTTTAATATTGTCTCTATCACCTTTTCAACATCTTCATCTGAGACAATTGCTTCAATCTTAATCTTGGGAAGGAATTCCACTACATATTCAGCTCCGCGGTATAGTTCTGTATGCCCTTTCTGTCTTCCGAAGCCCTTGACCTCTGTTACTGTCATGCCATGGATGCCTGCCTCGTTAAGGGCGTCTTTTACATCATCAAGCTTAAAGGGTTTGATAATCGCCTCTATCTTTTTCATTGCCTGCCTCCTATGTCCAAAATTCTTTGTATCGTAGCACATTTTTTTTAAAAATCAAGGGAAAATTGGCAGGCAAGATGAAAGTAGGGACATGCTATGGCATGTCCCTACCACTTTTTCAACAGGCTAAAAAAATTGACGCAGAATGATTACTAAATCGCCTTCTGACCCTTTTCGCCTGTCCTTATACGAATTACATCCTTTATTGGGTATATAAATATTTTCCCATCGCCTATCTTACCTGTCCTTGCTGTCTCAACAATTGTATCTATAACCTTTTTGGCAATCTTGTCTGAAACAACAAGCTCTATCTTTGTCTTTGGAAGGAACTCAACTACAAACTCAGAGCCCCTGTATACCTCTGTATGGCCCTTCTGCCTTCCAAAACCCTTTACCTCTGTAACTGTCATGCCCTGAATGCCAAGCTTGTTTAAGGCATCCTTAACATCATCTAACTTAAAAGGCTTTATTATTGCCTCTATTTTTTTCATAACTACCTCCTGTTAGTGTGAAAACTTCTCAATAATTTATCTCTGTCAATTACAGGTCTTCCTGTTTTTAATCTTATGTCCGCTTGGAACTTGCTCCAACAAAGTCAGGATAAGCCTCCATACCATGCTCGCCAATGTCAAGGCCTTGACGCTCTTCATCCTTTTCAACCCTTAATCCCATAATAGCCTTTATAACAAGCCAGCTTATCAAACTGACAACTACTACAAAAACGCCAACAGACACTATTCCTATTATCTGGGAAATCAATTGGGCAGTGCCGCCGCCGTAAAAGAGTCCTTTAACGCCGCCGATATCTGCAGCGAATAATCCAACACATAATGTGCCCCATACGCCATTAACAAGGTGTACAGAAAGAGCTCCAACTGGGTCGTCTACCTTAATCTTATCAAAAAAGAGAACCGCATAAACTACTAATACGCCACCAACTAAACCTATAATAAAAGAAGCTCCGGGCGTTACCCAGTTGCATGAGGCGGTAATTGCGACCAAACCTGCAAGGATGCCATTTAAAGCCATGCTAAGATCAGGCTTGCCAAGAGACATATAAGCAACAAATGTAGCAGCCACCCCTCCCACTGCCCCTGCTATACATGTATTTATTGCAATCCTTGATATGGCATCAGGGTCAGCAGCCATTGTGCTTCCTGGATTAAAACCAAACCACCCAAACCACAGGACAAACATGCCGAGTGTTGCCATGCCCATATTATGGCCAGGTATGGCGTTTACCTTTCCATCTGCTGTATATTTTCCAATCCTTGGCCCAAGTAGGATTGCCCCGGTTAATGCAGCCCATCCGCCGATGCTATGAACTACTGTGGAGCCTGCAAAATCAAGGAAAGGGGTCTTAAGTGTAGCAAGCCATCCGCCTCCCCATATCCAGTGCCCTGCTATAGGATATATGATTACTGCCATTGCTGCAGAAAAGACAAAAAATGAAAAATATTTTATCCTTTCAGCCACTGCGCCTGATACAATAGTTGCTGCTGTTCCAGCAAAGACCAACTGAAAGATAAATTTTGCATAAAGAGGCACGCCTGTCCAATTCAATGAGGCAAAGATGCCTTTATAAGCATCACCTGTCGCCGGGCTGTTATCAGCGCCAGCCAGCATCCATCCTGTAGCTCCAAAATATGGACTTCCATTGCCGAACATTATAGCAAACCCTACCAACCAGAAAAAAACAACTGTAACGCAGAAAACTATAACATTCTTTGATAATATGTTTACTGCGTTTTTAGAGCGGCAAAGCCCTGATTCTACCATGGCAAAACCAAGATTCATAAAGAATACAAGGAATGCCGTAACTAATACCCAGACTGTGTCAGCGGCAAATTTGGCATCCCATGCTGGCGCTGCTGGAGCTGGGGCTGGCGCCGCTGCAGGCGCAACCGCTTCTTGCCCGGCAGGCGCTGGCGCCTTTGGCTCCTCAGACAAAACAACGCTGACTGGCAGCAGCATAAACATTAACAACAAAACACTGACCATCCTCTTCATCTTTTCCATATAATACCTCCATTTAATTAAAAATTAGTATCTAAATGCCTTCTCCCCAAAAACCAACTCTGATTAATCTTAATAATCTCCCTTTTCACCCCCTTTGTTTTATACCTTTTTGTAATATATTGCTATAACTGTGCCAGAGTATAATTCCTTGATTTTGCAAGTAAAATTAAACAAGCCTTATTTTATATCCTACATTTTTGTCCTATTTTGGAAAACGAGAATACCATTACATTTAGTTATCCTATTGAAATGAAAAGGGTTTTAATAATTTAGATGCAGCCTACAAAATTGTAGCCCTTACACTTTTTTGTTTTGTTATGTTGTATTTTTTCATTTTGTAGGCAAGCATCCTTTCTGTAATATCCAGTTTTTTAGATGCCTTGGCTACTATCCAATTACAGCTATTTAGGGCATCAAATATCAGCCTCTTTTCAATCCCCTCTACTGTCTTTCTTAAAGATATTACCTGTTCTTCTTTTATTTCAATCACTTATAACACCTCATCTATTGAAAGCAATCATTAAACATAAAACATTACAAGCTTACAAGATGCCCTTTGTCATATGATTGCTGGCTATTTTGCCATGGATCCTTATATGCAGCTAAAACCTGATTAATCCTGTTTCTTAGGCCATCAACTATGCCAAGTTTATCTTCTATAACAACTTCACGGATATGTTCTATCCCAACCCGTTCCATGAACTGACTTGTTCGTTCAAGCCATCTGGCATTTTCACGATAATACTGTATAAAAACCCCTGTTATATCCAATACCTCTTCACGGGTTTTAACTACAGTAAGAAGCTCGGCAACTTTTGACTTAATGCCTCCGTTTCCTCCAATATATATTTCCCATCCTGAGTGTATACCCACTACACCAATGTCCTTAACACCTGACTCTGCACAGTTCCTTGGGCATCCTGAAACAGCCATTTTGATCTTTGCTGGACACGGTATCCCCTGATATCTTTGCTCCATCTCTATTCCAAGTTCCATAGAATCCTGAACACCAAAGCGGCAGAATGTCTCCCCAACACAGGTTTTGCATGTACGAACAGCTTTAGTATAGGCATGGCCGGAAGGCATCCCCAAATCAGTCCAGACTGATGAAAGCATATCTCCGGAAATTCCAACAAGGTCAATCCGCTGGCCTCCTGTAATCTTAACCAGCGGCACATGGTATTTATCAGCTGCATCAGCTATCCGTCTAAGCTGATCAGGATTTGTAACACCGCCATAGATACGGGGAACAACAGAAAATGTCCCGTCTTTTTGAACATTGGCATAATATTTATCATCAACAATACAGGCATCATCCTCATATTCATAATCATTTACATAAAGTTCTGAAAGCATATAATTTATGCCCGGCTTGCAGGAATCGCATCCCTTGCCATTACCAAGGATATTGAGTACAGCGCTGACTGATTTAAGCCCTCTGCTAATAACCTCTTTTTTAATATCCTCCCATGCCATTGGAATACATTTACAGAATAATTGCAGGCCTTCCTGCTTGATATATTCACCACCCAGTGTCTCCTGCAATATCTGATCAATCAAAGGGGCGCATCCTTTGCAGGATGTGCAGGCCTTTGTTTTTTCAGAAACCTCCTCCTTGCTTGTCAGGCCATACTCCTCTATTGCCTTGACAATGGCGCCTTTGCTTACACCCATGCACCCGCAGATAGTAGCGCTGTCAGACATTGATGCCACAGAGGTTATGGCATTCGGCTGTCCGGTAAGCAGAAACCTTCTGTTTAAAGTAATATCCTCACGATTTTTTATATATTCATAAAAACGATTATAATCTTCAAGGTCGCCGAGAAGAATTGCTCCAACTACCCTGCCGCCCTGTATTACCGCCTTCTTGTATAGTGATGCCCCTGGGTCGCTATAAACCAGCGCTTCGCAACCTGCGCTCTCTTCATAGAAGTTTCCTATTGAGGCCAATGGAATGCCTGCAACCTTGAGTTTAGTCGCTACTACTGAACCCTCATAACGAAGCGTGGAATTTCCCACTATAGCGTCTGCTGCTACCTTTGCCTGCTCCATCAAAGGCGCTACAATCCCGTAGACCTTTCCCTTGTGTTCAGCACATTCACCAACTGCATATATATCAGGATTGCTGGTCTGCATATAATCATTCACAACAACCCCCTGATTTACATCAAGGCTGGCCTCTCTTGCCAATTCAACACTGGGGCGAATGCCTGCTGCAATCACAATCATATCTGCCTGATAAACCTTGCCATTAGTAAAGCTAAGGCCTTCAACACTGCCATTGCCAATCACCTTATCTGCGCAATGCCCAAGCAATACATTAATGCCGAGTTTATTAATCTCTTTTTTCAAAATCGCCGCTGCAGCAGCATCAAGCTGCATATCCATAAGCCTGTCCATTAGATGAACAACCGTCACCTCAACCCCCTGACGAATGAGCCCGCGCGCAGCCTCAAGACCTAAAAGACCGCCGCCTATTACAATTGCCTTTCTGCATTTTTGCGCCCAACTGATCATGGATTTGGCATCATCAAAATTCCTGAAGGTAAATATCCCCTGATTCAGGTTTCCCCTGTTTTGAATCCCTTTGATTGGCGGGATAAAGGCATTGCTTCCTGTTGCAATAAGGAGTTTATCATAGGGATAAGCATCACCCTTATTTGTAATTACAAGCCTTTCTTTTTTGTTAATCTTTTTTACAGATACACCGAGACATAATTCAATTCCATTTTCCTCATACCACTTTTGAGAGTTAAGAATAATTTTATCCGGGCCAACCTCGCCGGAAAGGAAAGAGGAAAGGAGTATGCGGTTGTAATTTGTATATGGCTCAGCTCCCAGAATTGTAATACTCATGTCCTTACTTTTTGTCAGGACATGCTCAACGGTTGCAACCCCAGCCATACCATTGCCGATAACAACAAGACGTTCCTTTTTCCCCATTATATCTTTCTCCTCCATTTCTATATTGTTTATATATGGCAATAATCATGCCAGAAATAAAAAACATATCTGGAGGCAAGGATCCTTACCTTGCAATCTGTTTAAATTATTAATTTTTAACTGTTTTTTTATTTAGTTAAAGAAAGTCTTTTATCAGGAATAGTTGTGAAGACATGATTAAAATATACTACATTTTTGTCGTGGCTCTTACAAAATGGTAAGCTAATGATAGATAACCTCCGTGAAAATCACAGGTTATTACAGGTTAGTTTAAGGCAATTTTGTATTTTTAATGTCGCGTGCAAGAGCTCTTTGCAATATCAGATCATTTGGATGTCTTACTAAAAATTATACCCGCTCTCACCGTGCTGGCTTAAATCAAGGCCTGTAACCTCGTCCTCTTTTGAAACCCTGAGCCCCATTGTTGCATCAAGGGCTTTGAGAAGTATTGCTGTAACTACAAAGGCATAAACTGCTGTAGCAACAACAGCTATTACCTGATTTACCAATAGTGATGGATTGCCAAAGAAGAGGCCGTCATTGCCAGCAGGATTAACAAGCTTTGAGGCAAATAGGCCTGTTGCAAGTGCGCCGAGTGTTCCACCCACTCCATGGATTCCAAAGGCATCAAGTGAATCATCATACCCGAGCTTGCCCTTTATAACGCTGACTGAGAAGTAGCATACAACCCCTCCCATTATCCCGATTAAGATTGAAGACATCGGGCTGACAAAGCCTGCAGCAGGTGTTATAGCAACAAGGCCGGCTACAGCGCCAGATACAGCGCCAAGAACAGTCGGCTTGCCTCTATGCACCCATTCAACAACTGCCCATGTAAAAGCAGCAGCAGCGCAGGCAGTATTTGTTACTACAAAGGCGCTTGCAGCAAGGCCCCCTGATGACAGGGCGCTTCCAGCATTAAACCCAAACCAGCCAAACCATAAAAGCGCAGCGCCAAGAACAACCATTGGCACATTATGCGGAGGCATTGACTCTGTGCCGTAACCCTTACGCTTTCCTATAATAAGGGCTGCTGCTAATGCTGAAATACCAGAGCTTATATGAACTACCGTCCCGCCGGCAAAATCTAAGGCGCCAAGATTGTTCAGCCATCCTTTACCACCAGAGAGTCCCCAAACCCAGTGGGCAATAGGGTCATAGACTAATGTAGCCCAAAGAAGTGTAAATACTAAGAAGGCGCTGAACTTAACCCTTTCTGCAAATGCGCCTGTAATAAGCGCAGGTGTTATAACTGCAAACATCATCTGAAATATCATAAATGCCTGATGCGGTATTGTTGCAGCATAATCCGGGTTCGGGTCTGTACCAACACCATTCAGGCCAAACCAGGCAAGGCTGCCGATAATACCGCCTTTATCAGGTCCGAATGCAAGTGAATAACCCCATAGAACCCATTGGATACTGATAAGAGCTAAGAT
Source organism: Nitrospiria bacterium (assembly GCA_919902475.1). Classification (GTDB taxonomy): domain Bacteria; phylum Nitrospirota; class CAKKRA01; order 9FT-COMBO-42-15; family 9FT-COMBO-42-15; genus 9FT-COMBO-42-15. Next base: position 5,535 of record CAKKRA010000250.1, on the reverse strand, counting down.
AATAAAACTCTGCATGATTGTGCCTAATACATTCTTTCTCCTTACCATGCCTGCATAAAAAAGGGCTAAGCCTGGTGTCATCAGCATAACAAGAGCTGTAGAAATAAGTATCCATGCTGTGTCGCCTGCATCATTCTTTGGCGCAGACGCTGGCGCAGCAGATGCCTGAGCAGAGGCAGTCGCCTCCTGTTTAGCAGGCGCCCCTGCTTTAGGCTCTTCAGCAAAAACAATATTAAGCTGCAAAAGTATAAAAATAAACAGTAAAACACCAAATATCCCTCGCTTTTTCTTCATAACATACCTCACTTCCGATGAGTCATTTTTAATTTTTATAGATTATCCTAATTTAGGGTTATAGCCGCTCTCTCTGTGCTGTGTATAGTCAAGGCCAATTAGCTCGGATTCTTCATCAACCCTTAACCCAATTATCAGATCAACAATTTTCAGAATAACAAAGGTATACAATGATACATATATATAAGTTACAACAACTGCTATTGCCTGGATGCCAATTAAGGGTGGATTCCCAAAAAAGAGGCCGTCTAAACCAGCAGGATTTACAGCAGTTGATGCAAAGAGCCCAGTGCCTAATACACCCCATGTGCCTCCAACAGCATGAATAGCAAAAACATCAAAGGAGTCATCGTATCCAAACCTCTGCTTTAACATAACTGCAGCATAGCAGAAAGCAGCAGCAACTGTGCCGATTAGGATTGATAAAATGGGACTAACATAACCAGATGCAGGCGTAATGGCAACAAGCCCGGCAATTGAGCCGCTGACTGCGCCAATGAGGGTCGGCCTGCCTCTATGAATCCACTCTATTAATATCCATGCAAGAGTTGCAGCAGAGGCAGATGTGTTTGTATTTACAAGGGCTGAGGCTGCAATCCCGCTTGCTGAAAGCGCGCTTCCTGCATTAAATCCAAACCAGCCAAACCACAGCAGAGCAGCGCCTGTAACTGTTAATGTCCTGTTATGCGGCGGCATCGGCTGGATGCCATGGCCTTTACGGCTGCCTATAACATAGGCTGAGATTAAGCCTGCGACACCAGAGCTTATATGAACAACTGTCCCGCCTGCAAAATCAAGGGCGCCAAGCACACTGCCTATCCATCCGCCGCCCCAGACCCAGTGGGCAAGGGGTGAATATACAAAGGTTACCCAAAGTACAGTAAACATCAGGAATGCAGAAAATTTTATCCTCTCTGCAAATGCGCCGGCAATAAGCGCAGGCGTAATCACAGCAAACATGCCTTGGAATATCATAAAACCAAGATGAGGAACCGTAGAAGAATAACGCCCTGGTTCAGGCCCCACACCCTTTAATCCAAACCACTCAAGACTGCCGATGATTCCACCCTTATCAGGACCAAAGGCAATGGTATAACCCCATATCACCCATATCAGGCTTACAACACATAAAAGTGTAATGCTGTGCATAATGGTTCCAAGGACATTCTTTCTCCTTGCCATACCTGCATAGAAAAGGCCGAGACCTGGTGTCATTAACATTACAAGACATATAGAAAATAGCAGCCAGGCTGTATCACCAGTATCTATCTTCACCCCGTAAGACCTCCTTTCAACCCATCAACCTATTCAACTTAATTACTTAATAGCCTTGCCTTTTTAGGCACATTCTTCTTGAATCCTGTCTTATTGTCCTTTGATAAGTATCTTTCAGAAACAATCTTATCTATCCGTGCAATATCCAATTCCGGCGGCATCGCGCCTGCCTTTAAGATAGCATCCCTTGCAAAAATCTCAGCCTGCCTGCCCTGATCAAGGGCATCACCTAACACACGAAGTGCCTCAGGCGGATTATGAAATCCCATGCTATTCTCAGCGCCAATCCATGTATTACGATAGTACGCCTCCTCATAAAGCCCTTTTGACTTTTTAACCAGCGCCTTGTCAACTTTTGGATTCTTTTCTGCAGCCTCTATCATCAACGCAGCGCTGGCAAGGGCATAACCTGCCTTTGTAAACATATGATTCACCCTGTCCTGAATATTAAATACCTGCTCTTTCAGCCATTCTGAACTCTGATTATGACACTGCATGCATGCCTTCATATTCTTTTTCAGCGGACTCTCCCATCTGTGTGAAGACATCTTTTCGCTGCCAACTCGCTCATAAGGCATGTGGCAGTCTGCACAAGCAACACCTGCTGCCCAGTGAACACTGCCAGGTGAAGAAAATAATTCAAATTCAGGGTGCCTTATATGCCCCATCTTCTGGTCAGTGAGCTTGTGCTTCCATTCCCTTAGATTCTCATCCTTAATCTGTTTTATGACCCCCTCTATATTTATATTTCCCCATTTGCTATTTGCCCATGGAAATTTGACATAAACTGATTTCCCATCCTTGTCCTTTGGAATAGAATATGTTACATGGCACTGGGCACAGACCAGACTCCGAAGCTCCTGTCTTGTCAATCTATCCGGGTCTTTTCCAATTGCCTTTAGGGCCTCTTTAATCGTCCATCTGCTAAGCCTTAAATCCATTGTCTTTGGGTCGTGGCAGTCTGCACAGCTTACACCCTGTTTCTGATGTTCTTTAGGAATCTGCGCATGCACCTCCTCATAGGGCTTTCTAAAATAGTCCACGCCCATCTTCTCTCTTAATATTGGCGCATAGGGACTTTTGCATGTAAGACATACACCGCCTGCCTTTCTGCGTGCTGCATCAATGAGGAGCTGGTCTTTAAGCATATCTGTATGGCCGTTCGGTTCATTATATTCAACTGCCATACCCCATCCATCAAAAAGAAGAAACTGAAACGGCCACGGGCTCAATCTATCCTCATTATCATTCCTGTATCTGCTATAGCCTTTAGTCCTTTCATTATTTTTTAGATAGCTGTCATAATGATTTGGATATTTCTTGCCCCATACAGCAGGGTCCTTTTCACCCTCTGGTATGATTATTGATGCATCTATGCCCTCTGCTCTTTGCGTGCAGGCAGATGCAAAGAGGCCTAAAATTAAAAAAGCTAACGCATATATACCATAAAATCTTTTAAACATAATCACCTACCTCCATAATCTTTGTAATCAGATTTTTTATTAATAACCATGCGGGAGGCCGCGATGACACTCCCAGCACTTTCTGCCGCCCTTATTTATCTTCTCAACTAACTGGCTGTGGCATCTGATGCAGTTCTGCATAACTGTCTCAGCGCCTAATTTTTTGAGTCTGATTGGCTCTGGTATTCTGCTAAAGGCGTATGCATAGCCATGATTAAGGCCATCCCTTAATTTGCCTGCGAGCTTTGTAACAATTGTTTGCTGCGGAACATGACAGTCGCCGCATGCTGCCCAGTTTCTATGTGCTGAATGAGACCAGTTATTATATTCCTTTCTCATTGTATGGCATGAGACGCAAAATTCAGGCTTATCATTAAGCAAAACCGAACCCTTTAAGGTTAATGGCAGCAGCGGCAAAAACAAGACTGCAGCAAAACCGAATATGAGTATTGCCTTTGAAAATCTTCCAAAGGGTCTTTTCTGTATTAATCCACGCGGGCTGATTGTAATTTTTTTCATGCAATTATGTAATGGCAATATTCGTGCCAGATATCTCAAGCACTGAAATAACTGGTAACTAATGAATTTTACAATGTTTTTAAGATGAGCAGCTATTGGATATGAAATTACAATGAGCAGACAATTATGAAGATATTACATTTTTGTTATTATTATTACAAATTGGTAGGATGTTAATGGCACCTTATTTATTGTATTTGCATCATGTTATATCAATATTGTATTTTTTTAGCTTGTAGCCCAATTGCCGCGGTGTGATTCCCAATGTCTTTGCAGCCCTTGCCTGTATCCCGCCGCAAATCTTTAACACCTCTGTAATCTTCTGCCTTTCCATCTCCTCAACAGTCTTTATTAATGAACTATCAGCAGAGGCTGTCATTCCACTGGTTTTTATTGAGGTTGAAACATCGGTTCTGGGCAGTGATATATCCTCTGGCTGCAGCAGATTTTTACTGGACATAATTACAATCCGTTCAATATAATTTTCCAATTCCCTGACATTTCCCGGCCAGTTGTATTCTATCAGTTTTGTAATTGCAGCAGGCGATAACTTTATCTTCTTGTTATTTTCTCTATTAAGCCTTTTTAGAAAATAATCTATCAATAACGGGATATCATCGCGGCGCTCCCTTAATGAAGGCATAAAGATTGGCACAACATTCAGCCTATAGTACAAATCCTCTCTGAATGCGCCTGCTTCAACTGCCTTTTCAAGGTTCCTGTTTGTAGCAGCGATTATCCTGATATTAACGCTTATAGTCTTAGCTCCTCCAAGACGCTCAAATTTTCTTTCCTGCAAGACACGTAGGAGCTTAACCTGCATCTGTAGAGAGATATCCCCTATTTCATCTAAAAAGATTGCTCCTTTATCAGCAAGCTCAAATCTTCCGATCCTCGGCTGGATTGCCCCGGTAAAGGCGCCTTTTTCATGGCCAAAAAGCTCGCTTTCAAGCAGCGTCTCAGGAATAGCGCCGCAATTTATCTTAATAAACGGCTGATCTGCCCTTGGGCTGTTGTAATGCACTGCCCGTGCAATCAGTTCCTTTCCTGTGCCGCTCTCTCCCCTCAATAGAACAGTTGCATTGCTCTTGCTCACCCTTTCCACTGCATCATACACAGCAAGCATCTTTTCACTGTTGCCGATTACATTCTTTAGCCTGTATTTTGTTTTGAGCTCCTGTTTTAAATAGATATTCTCATCAATTAACTCCTGTCTTTCCTTCTCCACTATCTGATTTATCTTTACTGCCTGGCCGATAACAGAGGCAATGATAGTCAAAAGCCTTACATCCTCCTCAAAAGAAACATTTTCTGAAAAGAGCTTGTCAACGCTCAGTGCGCCGACAACGTCATTATGAACCTTAACAGGGACACAGATAAAGGATATATTGCTTTTTTTAATGTCGCCGCGTGACTTTGTTTTATTGAGGAATTTTGGCTCCTTGCCGATATCTGGAATTATCAGGGGCTCGCCTGTCTCAAGCACCTTTCCTGTAATACCCTCTCCAATCTTATACCTCCCCCTATCCTTCTCCTCCCTGGTAAGGCCGTGTGCAACCTCAATCTTCAATTCCTTTGTTTCCCTGTCAAGCACAGTCAGGGTGCCCCTCTTCATCCCCATCTTGTTTGCAAGGATATCCATTGTTGAATTTAATATTGACTCAAGGTTTAAGGAAGAGCCGAGTTTTTTAGTAATTTCATACAGTGTTGAAAGCTCTAATATCTTTCTGTTTAATTCATCTATTGTATTAATATTTTTAGCCATAAATCATCTAATCCTCTGTAAGGTCACAGTATATCGTGCCACTACATATTTTTAATAACCTTTTTAAAATCCTCAATATTCCAATCTGAGGATGTTATCACCTCGCCAATCCTTTTTGGCAGTATAAACTTTATCCTTCCTTCGGAAACCTTTTTATCAAGCTGCATTATCTTTAATACCTCTTTACTATTCAATTTCTGTATCTCTGTCTGAAGGCCT
>CAKKRA010000249.1 GCA_919902475.1 Nitrospiria bacterium | reverse complement strand
AAGATTATATTTTTATCAATGTCAAATTTGGCTGCCAATCTTTTATACGGCCAGAGCTTATCTTTGCCAACAATCAATAGCTTTATCCTGTTTTTATTAATAGAGTCATTGCCAAGCCTTGACACTGCCTCTATTAAATAACTGACCCCTTTTCTTTTAAAACCGCTTCCCACATATAATATCATAAAATCATCATCTGATATATTATGTCTTTTGCGTGTCTCTGTTCTGTATTTTTCTTTATTTATTGGATTAAATCTCTCTGTATCAACACCATTGTATATAACCTTTATCCTTTCTTCAGGAACAGGATAAAATTTCAGTATCCCATTTTTGCTCAATTTTGAATTAACGATAATCCTTTTATAATTGCCGTTCTGGAATTGTCTTTTTTCAATTGAAAGGACAGCCCTGTGAAAAGGGTCAAGCAGTTTAAGACTGCTTCCCTCATCAATCCATGCCCTGTGGCACCCTCCCCCTAATGTTGCCACATCCTGATAATATGTCCTTGTCTGGGTATGAATAATGTCAAAGTCCTCTTTTTTTACTGCCTTATCAGCAAAATAGGCATAGGTTAATGGAGCCATGAACCTGAAAGGCCAGCGGGTCATCGGAACCTTTACAAAATTTATTCCTTCACCCTCAAAGGTTGGGATGTTTGACCATGAATTCGCAAAAACAGTTATGTTATGACCTCTCTGTTTAAGTTGTTTAACTAACTCATATGTCCGCCTCTCGCTCCCGCCCTTTTTGTCAAAGTTTTCAATTAGTATAGCAATCTTATATCTTTCAGTCAAACTATTTTCTCCTCTAAAAATTTTGTGTAACTGTAGCAAAAAAACCATAAAAATTCAACAGGCTTTATTTTTAAAAGAAATAAAAAAAGCCCGCATACTTTTATATGCGGGCTTTTTGGTTTAAGCTATTTTAAAGCTTACTCTGGTATTACATTTGCTGCCTGTGGGCCTTTTGGGCCTTTTGTAATGTCAAACTGCACCTTCTGACCTTCTTTCAGGGTTTTAAAACCATCACCTGAGATGGCAGAAAAATGCACAAAAACATCTTCACCAGATTCCTGCTCAATAAATCCAAAACCTTTGGATTCATTAAACCACTTAACTTTTCCTGTTGTCATTGCACAATACCTCCTTTCAATAGATTTTCGCTATAGAGGTTTTGTGTTTTAAAGACTTTTGTCATAACATGTAAACCGATCTACAACTAATTTTGATATACTATAACAGAACATATCTGTCAGGTCAAGAACAAAATCATTTATTATCAAACTATTTTAGAAGTGTCCTATTTTTACCAAAATCTCCTAACAGGTAACATTTATTAAAGAGTCAACAGGAGTTGACTCTTTATATTTGCTCGTGATAAAGTATGTTTAATATGCAAATTAAAAACAATTTAAATTTGACAGAAAATGCCCTTATTGTCCTTGATAAAAGATATCTTAAAAAGGACAGGGATGGTAATGTTATAGAGACCCCTGAAGAGATGTTCCACAGGGTGGCAAAGAATATTGCCTCTGCAGAATTCATATATAATCCAAAGGCAGTGGTAAGCGCTGTTGAAAAGGAGTTTTATGAGATAATGACTAATTTGGAGTTTCTGCCGAATTCCCCTACCCTTATGAATGCAGGCAGGGAGCTTCAGCAGCTTGCCGCATGCTTTGTTCTGCCTGTTGATGACTCTCTGGATTCTATCTTTGAGGCAGTAAAGGACACAGCAATCATCCATCAGAGCGGCGGCGGCACAGGATTTTCTTTCAGCAGGTTAAGGCCGAAGAATGACAGGGTTTCTACAACAAGCGGTGTTGCGAGCGGGCCTGTATCCTTTATGAAGGTATTTAATACAGCAACAGAGGTAATCAAGCAGGGCGGCGCAAGGCGCGGCGCAAACATGGGCATATTAAGGGTAGACCACCCTGATATAATGGAATTTATAAGGGCAAAGGAAAACCCGTCGGAGTTTACCAATTTTAATCTGTCAGTGGGGATAGATGATAATTTTATGAAGGCATTTGAAAATGATTCAACCTTCGATCTTATAAACCCCAGAAATAATAAGGCTGCTAAAAAGCTGAAGGCTAAGGATGTATTCAACAACATTGTTGATGCTGCATGGAAGAACGGCGAGCCAGGGATAGTTTTTCTTGATACAATAAACAGGTTTAACCCAACACCTCATCTTGGAAGGATAGAGGCGACAAATCCATGCGGTGAGCAGCCGCTTCTGCCTTATGAGGCATGCAATCTCGGCTCTGTAAATCTTACAAGGATGCTGAAAAAGAAGGACAACCGCTATGAAATAGACTATAATAAACTTGAAAGAATAATAAATATTGCTGTACGGTTCCTTGATAATGTTATAGATGTGAATAAATATCCTTTGCCTCAGATAGACAGGATGTGCAAGGGCAACAGAAAGATAGGACTCGGCATCATGGGGTTTGCTGATATGCTTATACTCCTGAATATTCCATACAGCTCTCAAGCAGCGCTTGATACTGCAGAGAGGCTGATGAAATTTATTGATGAAAAGGCAAAGGAAATATCAATGGAACTGGCAAAGGAGCGCGGTGTATTTCCAAACTATAAGGGAAGCATTTATGAAAAATCAGGTGTAATAATGAGAAACGCAACAACAACCACCATTGCGCCAACAGGGACATTAAGCATTATTGCAAACTGCTCAAGCGGTATTGAACCGCTCTACGGCATAACATATACAAGAAAGATACTTGATGATCTTGAACTGAAGGTAATAAATCCAAACTTTGAAGAGATTGCAAAAAGAAAGGGATTCTATTCTGAAAGACTTATGGATACAATTATTGCCTTTGGTTCAATACAGGAAAGGACTGATGTGCCTGATGATGTAAAGATGCTTTTTACAACAGCGCACGATATCACACCTGAAGACCATGTAAGGATTCAGGCAGCGTTTCAGAAATATACTGATAATGCAGTCTCAAAAACAGTGAATTTCCATGAAGATGCTGATAAATCTGATGTTGAAAAGACATTCTTGCTTGCATATAAGCTTGGATGCAAGGGTGTAACAATATACAGGAGTGGAAGCCGTGAGAGGCAGGTGCTCTCATGCAGAAATAACATACAGTATTGTTAGTGTGGTGTATCATAAATAGCTCTACATTTTTTTGTCATTCCTGCATGCCTCTGGCAGGAATCCATTTTTGTCTATTTGTGGATTCCCGCTCAAAAACGCTGCGGGAATGACACTTAAGAAGCCCAAAGAGGGCGAGGCAACGCCTCGCCCCTACAGTGCCTTGCATATGGAGGATATCATGCTCAGACAACCTGCTGTTGCCGGAAGATTTTATGAAGGCAGTCCAGCCCTTTTAAAAAAAGAGGTGGGTGCCTTTATTGAAGAAGATCTAAAAAAAGAGAAGGCAATAGGCATTGTCTGCCCTCACGCTGGCTATGTTTATTCCGGCAGTGTTGCTGGCGCTGTATATTCACGGATTATTATCCCGCAGACAGTGATACTGATGGGTCCCAATCATACAGGAATTGGCAAGGCTGTATCAGTATTTCCTGAAGGCGAATGGACTATGCCGAATGGCGCTGTACCAGTAAATAATAAGCTTGCCGAACTTATATTAGAATATTCAAAGACTGCAAGCGCGGATCATCATGCACATCAATATGAACATTCCCTGGAGGTGCAGATTCCATTTATTCAATATCTTTCCAAAGACTTTAGCATCGTGCCGATAACAATAATGGACACCTCTCTTAAAACATGTCAGTCATTAGGTGAAGGAATTGCAAAGGCAGTCTTAGAGCTAAAAAAGAGAGAAGGTGAAAAAGGGGGAAACGGAGATGTGTTAATAGTGTCAAGCACAGATATGACGCACTACGAATCCCATGATAGCGCAAAAACAAAGGATAAGAAGGCAATTGATAAGATATTATCATTAGACGCCGAGGGCTTGCACAAAACAGTGAAAGAGTATGGCATATCAATGTGCGGTTTTGCGCCGACTGTTTCCATGCTTTATGCGTCAAAGATGCTTGGCGCAAAAAAGGCAACGTTAATAAAATATATGACATCAGGCGAGGTAAGCGGCGATTATCAGCAGGTCGTTGGCTATGCAGGGATTATAATACAATAAAGGGATAGGATGGAAAACATACTATATATAATAGCAATAGCAGTCATTGGCGCTCTTGTATTTGGACTTTTAATAGGCAGGATATTCTCTTCTGCAAACCTTAAAGGACGCGCCAAGCTCCTTGAAGAAGAGCTTCAAAAGAGCGCTGACTCGCTCCAAAGGGTGATAAAAGACCAGAGCAGACAGCTATCAGCGCTTCAGAATGAAAACAGCGATATATCAAGGATGATAATCATTTTTCCTGACATGGCAGAGGATATAACAGCAAGCATAAACATTGACGACCTTTCTACTACTATCATTAAAGTATCAAAGCAGCTTCTTGAGGCAGAGGAGATAGCCTTCTTTGTTGTAGAAAAGGAAAACCTCCTGTTGAAGACATATTCAGGTTTTTCCAAAGAAGCAGCAAACAGTATGATGAGGATAAAGATTGGAGAGGGCCGTATTGGATGGGCTGCAGAGAAAAGAATAATCATGACTGACGAAGATTTCAGAAATGAAAGCATCCTGATAAAAGAACAGCTTCATAAGGGCGGGCATGAAGGTATAAAGATAGATATCTGCGCGCCGCTGATATACAGGGGCGGGCTTTACGGCTTGATAGCTATTGGCAAACCTTCAAAGGACATAAAGAACATAAAGAAATTTCTTATGATGATAAGTCATTTATCCGCTGCTACTATGGAGAATATTCACCTTATCTCAGAGATTCAGCATCAGGCAGATGTAGACGGCCTTACAAAACTATATAACATTACCTATTTTCATAAACACCTTCAGATAGAGATTGACAAGGCAAGCAGATTTAACAGGAACTTGACAATATTCCTGTTTGATATTGATAATTTTAAGCTATACAATGACCTGAACGGCCATCCTGCAGGAGACCTTGTGCTTTCAGCGCTTGGAAGGTTTGTTAAAGAAAATTTAAGACTGATTGATATCCCGGCAAGATACGGCGGAGAGGAATTTATCATTATGTTTCCTGAAACAGGAAGCGAACTCGGGATGCAGATTACAGAGAGGATGCGTAAACAGATTGAAAATATAAATATATCTTTTCCACAGAATAAGCCTTGGGAGAGGATTACAATCAGCGGCGGAATTGCGACCTATCCCCTTGACGGAAAGGATGAGAAAGAGCTTATCAAGGCAGCAGATATTGCGCTTTACAATTCAAAAAAGAGCGGCAAAAACAGGGTTATGCCATATGAGCAGTCCTTTGTGCCATTGGATTAAAAATCCCGTAAATACTTAGCAATTGCAATTTTTAAAACTTTGTGGTATTTTAATAAATTTACTAAACCTTATTTTCATTTAAGGTAATTTAAATAAAATGGTAAATATATCACTCTATCTTAATCTTATGCTTTCAATAAAATATTTTAATAATTTGAGGAACTTTTAAATGAAAGGTGTTACAATTTTTTATCCTATGCACAATGAGGAGTTATATATAAGGAGAGCAGTTGACGCAGGCAGAGAGGTAGGAAATCGGATGATAAAAGATGAAACAATAGAAGATTATGAAATATTAATTATTAATGATGCCTCAACTGACTCAACCGGCAAAATTGCAGATGAGCTCTCTGCAAACGACAGAAGGATAAAGGCCATTCATCACATTATTAATAGAGGGCTCGGCGGCTCAATTAAAACAGGATTCGCTAATGCAAAAATGGATGTTATCCTTTATTCTGACGCTGACCTTCCATTTGACATGATGGAGCTTCAGAAGGCTTATAGGCTTATGTTTTATTATGACGCTGATATTGTGTCGGCATTTAGATTTGACAGAACAGGCGAAGGGCTTAGAAGGCTTTTCTACTCTTATATGTACAACCTGCTGATAAAATCACTGTTTAAACTTAGAGTAAGGGATGTTAATTTTGCATTTAAGCTGATCCGCAAAGAGGTTTTTAATTATGTAAAACTGAAATCAGAGGGAAGTTTTATTGATGCGGAATTGCTTATCAAGGCTCAAAGATACGGTTTTAAGTTTATACAATTTGGAACTAATTATTTTCCCCGAACTCGCGGGGTCTCTACACTGTCAAGCACTTCTACTATCCTGAAAATATTGCATGAACTTATCACTCTGTATAAAGAAATTAAATTAATTAAACCTGTTGAAATAAAAAGATGAAAAGCCCCTTGTCATGAATGCAAATAACACTTTTAAAAAAGAGGCCTTAGCATTATATAAAGATATCAGTTTAATGGATAAAATCCATATGTGGATCCGTTATAGCCTGTGCCCCTTTGATTATCTGGAAACCTATTTGCCAAAAGAAGGGAGGGTTCTTGATTTTGGCTGCGGCCACGGAATTTTTGCAAATTTAATGTCTTTAAAATCTTTAAGAAGGGAAGTTGTTGGCATTGACCCTTCTGAGACTAAAATTGAGGCAGCCACAAAAAGCATAAATAGCCGACAAAATATAAAATTTATTAAGACGGAATTTGAACAATTAGACAAAGATAAATTTACCGCTATAACAATGATAGATGTTCTGTATTTAATCCCACACAATGAGCAGGACAAAATCCTAAACATGTGCCGAACATACCTTAATAAGGGCGGTCTGCTTATGATTAAAGAAACAGTTTCTTCCAACTCTTTAAGGTTTGCGATTGCCTCTTTGGAAGAATGGATTATGGTCAAGATTTTAAGAAAAACATTGGGAGAAGATCATTTTTATTACAGAACAGAGGAGGAGTGGGTAAAATTATTAAACGAACTTGGCTATCAATGTAAATCAATAAAGCTGAAAACCTTTGCCCCTTCCTACTTGTTTTTATGCAGCCTTAAATAACCGGATGATATTATTTTCTTATGAAAAAGAGACTTATTGTAAATGCAGATGACTTTGGCTTATGTGAAGAGATATCAACAGGTATTATAAAGGCATATAGAGAAGGCATTGTCACATCCACATCTGTTGTAGTCAATGGAAGCTATTTTAAACAGGGTATAGCATTATTAAAGGATTCAGGTATTGATGCAGGCATACATTTTACTTTTATCGGCAGGGAAAAGCCTGTTTCAGGCGCTGTTGATGGATTGGTAGATGAACAAGGCTTATTTTTAAAAGGTTATAATGAAGCCATATCAAAGATAATAGCAGGTAGGTTTGACAAAGATGCACTTAGAAGGGAACTATTTGAACAGATAAGCATATTGAGAGAGGCAGGCGTGGCCATCAGCCATATAGACAGTCATCAGCACCTGCACCTTTTGCCAAATGTAAGCAATATGATAATAGACCTTGCAAATCAGTTCAAGATAAAATGGATAAGGGTGCCTCGTTCAAGCATATTCGGCATTAAGGGGATTGGCATGAATAGCCTCTCCGAGCTTCTGAAATTGAAAATGAGAAGATACAATCTCTGCTACACAGACAGATTTATTGGTTTTGAAAAGAGAGGGCATATAAACGAACATAGCCTTTTAACTTTATTGCCTGACTTAAAATATGGCACTACAGAGCTGATGGTGCACCCAGGATATAATGCATCCAAAAGATATGATTGGAAATATGACTGGGAAGATGAATTAAAGGCTCTTACATCAGAGGCAATAAAGGCATTTATTAAAGAAAATGAAATAGTACTGACGAGTTTTAAGGAGATATAAGTGGAAACCAAAAAATATGTATACTTAACCTACATTACAATTATCGGTTTTTTAATTTTCCGAATCTTTTATATAGCCACAACACACTATAATCTTGTGCAGGATGAGGCATATTTCTGGGATTGGTCAAGGCACCCTGCATTAAGTTACTATGATATGGGTCCAATGGTAGCATGGATTATAGGATTTTTTACCAGCTTCCTTCCCTTATCAGAGTTTTCTGTAAGACTCGGCGCACCTGTCTTTGCTGCAATGACTGCTGTTATTATATATATCCTTGCGGCTGACATTACAGAGTCGCGCCTCCTTGGATTTGTAGTTGTGGTTTTGTTTCCTCTTACACCTGCAGGCATGGGGGGCGGCGTTATAATAACATATTATACACCGCAGATATTTTTTATGTCTCTTACAGCCTTATTCTTATGGCTGCTTATAAAGAGAGGCGAGGCATTATGGTGGCCTTTCATTGGCTTAAGTCTTGGGCTTGGATTGCTATCTCATCATATGTTTGCATTTTTTTCTGCTGAGGTTGGGCTTTTTATCCTGCTTTCTAAAAACCAGAGAAAATGGCTTAAATCCCCGTGGCCATACCTTGCCCTACTGATAGAGTTAGCTGCGGCAAGCCCCATTTTTATCTGGAATATTGCCAATGATTATGTCATGTTCAAACATGCTACTGGTTTAATGTCAAAGGTAAGTTATTTTGATATCGCATCTACATTTCTTAAATTTATTGGCGGCCAGGCAGGCATATACACCCCTTTTCTTTTTTTTGCAGTGCTTTATGGCTTGAGTGTAAGCGGTTATCGCGGTATAAGGTTAAGAGATGATAAGCATTTAATGCTATTCTGCCTATCTGCGCCAATCATCATTTTCATAGCGCTTTTATCCATAGGCGGACGCACAGAGGCAAATTGGCCTGTCTCTGGTTTTATTACAGGTGTAATCTCCGGGATATACATTGTTTATGAAAAATATAAAAACTGGACGCCTTTTAGAAGGTCATTCATTAGAGCATCATTTGTATTTACAATTTTTTTATGCGTTCTTGTATCAGTAATTGCACATTATCCATCTTTAATATATTCTATTGGTATTAATATACCGGCGCAAAGGGATCCAACAAACAGGCTTTATGGATGGGATGAGCTTGGGAAGAATGTTTCAGCGGTTTTAGAAACCATGCCGCAGGGCAGCTTTGTTGCTACAATTAATTATGGACTTAATGCTGAACTTGCCTTTTACGTTAAAGGCAACCCTCAGGTTTATGAAATACCAGTGTCCAGACGTTTTAGCCAGTATGACTTCTGGAATGACTTTAAAAATGTTAAAGGTAGGGACGCCGTATATGTAGTAGGAAACAGGACTATAGAAGAATCAGTAAAAGCACTATTTGAGTCAGTAGAGCTGGCAGAGCATCTTAAAATTTATGCAAGAACTAATAATGCCTTTATAAGAGATTTCTACATCTATAAATGCTATGGATATAAGGGGGGATCGGAAGTTCTATCTTCATTCTGAAAGCTTGAGAGGAATTCAGTATTTAAAACTTATATTGTAATCCAACTTCAAATGCAAAGGGTTTTGCATCGCTTCTCCATGATTCTGCTTTACGCTCATTCTCAACCAATCCTATTCCAAATACCTGCAGTCCGGAACTAAGATTATATGCTATCTTTATAATGCTGCGATGGTTAAGCTCATCATGATAGGGGTTGTTTATTTTTTGAGGATAATACAATCCATAATTTAAATCAATATTTAGTTTTGCATACTTGTATCCAAGATTCAAATAACCGCCGATTCCAGTAATAGGGGTCTTGTCTTTATAGAAAATATCCCTGTAATATATGCTTTTATTCCAAGATATCTCGTTCTCATTATAGTTTCTATAAAAACCGTATTCATCGTATATTGCCTCGCCTGACAATGTTAAATTTAAATAACGAGCCATGAAATCAATTCCATAATGATTTTTAAATGTTTTCTGGACACCTGAACCAATTCCATCCTGATACTTGGCAGAAACGCCAAATGCATAATTCTTTTTACCAACACCTATTCTTCCAATTGCAGCTTTGCTCGAATTTGTATCCTTGTCTTCCTCGCCATTGGCTACCGCAGCATCTAATGAAAACAGGCCAATGGTATAATTTATGAATAACCCTGTTTCTCTCCAAAGTATAGATTCAGTCCTAATAAATGGAGAATCTAAAAATGAGTTGGAGAAGGTCTGAAAATAGGTTCTTCCAAACGGTGTCTCTCCTTTACCCAATTTTATAGTGAAATTGTTTAACTCAGTTTGAATGTTCAATTTAGAAATCGTAAAGATTTCAGTCTGAAAATTAGACTTGTAGCTGTTCCGCATCTCGTCCGAAAGAATATTCCTGCCATACGGCTGATTTAAATAAAATTCTCCTTCTGCTCTTATTTTCCATGTGCCCATATCTCTTTCTATAATGGAATTGATGTCAGCTTCTGCGCCAAAGGTTGACTCTAAGCCAGACCACTCAATTCTTTGATCATTAAGATAATAGCCTCTTACTAAAACATCAAGATAAAGATTTGTTGAATCATCTATTTTATATTGCGCTGCAAAAGCAGATATTGGAATAATCATTAATAGGATTGCCAGAAAAATTATTTTCTTCATCTAAGAATCTCCAGTGAATTCAGGAAAAGTTCAGGATCACGCCATGATTAGGCGATAAAGCTATCATACTTCTTTTAAAAATACAAGAGGTTTTACTCCAGAAAATCAAAGAGATAAAAAAACTTTATTTAGCCGATGCCTCCAATTTCATACTGTATTATACCCATGATTATTATAGCAGCGGTCTCTGCCCTTAATATCAAATCACCCATAGAAACAGATATAAATCCATTTTCCTTTGCGAGCGCTATCTCTTTTTCAGCAAAACCGCCTTCAGGTCCTATAAATGCGCTAATCCTCTTAATACCGTCATTCTTATATCTTTTAAGAACAGTCTTTAGCCTGTTCTCACGCTCGTTTTCCCATAGGATTAAGCCTGAATCAACCTTGCCGGTTTTTTCAAAAATATATTTAAAATCAGTTATCGGCGCAATCTCTGGCACATCCCATCTGCCGCTTTGTTGAGATGCCTCTCTTGCGATACTCTGCCACCTTTTCTCCTTAGAAGGTATTCTGCTTTCAGAAAATTTAACAATTGTTCTCTCAGTGATTACTGGAATGACCTTTGATACACCAAGCTCTGCCGCCTTTTGTATCAGGATATCCATCTTTTCGCCTTTTAAGACGGACTGCAGGAGGATTATTTCAACAGCAGGGGCATCGGAAACCTCTTTTGTCTCTAAAATCCTGCCTGTTGCCTTTTTATAATTAACCTCTGTCAGTTCAATAAGATATCTTTTCTTTTTCTCATCACCTAACCATATCCTGTCGCCTTTGCCTAATCGCAGCGCCTTTGTTATATGTTTCAACGCAGTATCACTGATATCAACCTGATTATCAACAATGTTTTTTGAATCAATAAAAAAAAGTCTGGGTCCTGGCACAAATTTTACCTGCTATATGTTAACAATTAAAATCCCAATATCCATGCTTATTTTGATAAATGATACCACAAATTTCTGCTAATGTATGATAAAAAAATCCTTACGGCTGAAAATTCTGGACAATATAATCCGACGCCCTTTCTGCAATTGCAGCGATTGTGAGGGAGGGGTTCACGCCGAGGGGGGAAGGGACAGCGCTGCTGTCAACTATGTATAAATTTGGATTGCCAAAGACCTGACAGTTAGAATCAATTACACCATCTGACTTGTCTCCTGCCATCCTGCATGTGCCGAGGGGATGGACTGTAATAACCTCTCCTTTCTCCTGATATGGCTCAGTGATGAGCAGCTCACCGCCAAGTGATTCTACTATCTCCTTTGCCCTAACAATTGCCTTATCAAAAACCTTTCTGCTTTTTTCGCTCATTGACCAAATGAGTTTTATATTTTCGTTTTCATCAAGAAAGACCCTGCCGTCGCTTCCATCAAGACCGATAACAGCAATGCCTAAGAGATGCTTTCCATATTCCTTCATAACCCTTTTCATCTCAATGCCCCAGTAATTGGGTCTTTTGGCGTTTTTAAATCTTATTCTGTTTATTACTGCTGCGCTGATTGGAAGGGTTCCAACACCTTGTAATACAAAACCCTCCTCCCAAAAGGCATAGGTAACAGAGCCCTGTACCTTGCCTTTAAAAACCTCGCAATCTTCCTTAGGTAGATGCGCGGCCAAAAAAATATTCCCGTTTGCAGTAAGGTTTTTTCCCACATGACTACTAAGATTATCAAGATATTTTTTAGACCTGAGCATTAAGGCAGGGGACTGGATTGCGCCTGCGGAAACTATCACTGCCTTGCATGAGACTTCATTTATTACCCCGCTTTTTAGGTCTTTATATGCTACTAAATAGCCTTTTTCATTTCTTTTAACTAAAAGCGCCTTGCACTCTTCTTTTATCTTTGCGCCATTCTTCTCAGCTTCTGGAATGTAATTTAAGATGAGGCTCTGCTTTCTGTCAAACTTGCATCCTGTGTGGCAGAAGCCGCAGTTTCTGCAATTGACAATTGCGATGCGCAGTCTGTCGCAGGTATATCCTGCTGCATTACATGCCTTTGCAAAAATACCGTCCCTCTTCGGCACCTCAGACCAGAGGAGCTGGCTGACATTCAGTTTTTTTTCAACTTTTTCATAATATGGATTTAATACCTTCCTGCTGTATTCAGAAGGCCACAATCTTCTTCCATTTTTATCCTTTTGTTCAAATACTAACGAAGAGGTACGAAGGGATGAAGCGCTGTATAAAAGCGAACCGCCGCCAACACCCATGGCTGTGGAAACCTTGATATTCTCCCCCTCAAATTCCTCGTAGATCTCTTTTAAATATTTTACATCCTGAGTCTGCTGAAATGTGTTCTTATCCCAGCGCCTGCCCTGCTCCAGGATTAAAGTCGTCTTTCCAGCCCCGCTAAGCTTCGCACCGCATACAGAGCCGCCAAAACCAGAGCCAATTATACAGACATCAAAAAATTCCCGCATTTATTTTAAATTCCCGTGTACAGTTTTCTCTTTTGCAAAGGCCTTTTCATGTGAATAATCATGGTACCCAGGGTTTGCGCCTGGAAAGCCGATATATTCAAGGCCGATGTTATTTTTATATCCGCCATAAAAAGCGAGCTTTGCCAATATAATAATCCCTTTAAAACCCTTTTTAAAGAACCAGCTGTTCTCTTCTTTTAATTGTAATATATATGTTCTTTTCTCAAAATCAAGATTTTTATAAAGGCTGCCGAATCTCCAGAAGCTTGACCAGTCAATGCTAATCACAATAAAGGCAATATATTTTTCTAAACCAAAGAATGGGTCGTACATAATATCAAGGCTGCAGGCGTCTACTGCGCCTGGTGATTTATCCGGTGAATTTTTCGCGCCAGGGACAATAACATCAGAGATTGCAAGCATGGTCTCCTTGCTGTGGCTTGACGCTGACATGCATTCAATGCGCTCAGCGCTCTCGGCTATTTTTGCATTGCCCAAAAGAAAACCAAAAGAGCCTGCTGTCTTAAAGAAAAGCCTTCTTGTTATTTTCCTGTATTGCATAAATCAATTTATAAGATTCAAAAACCCTTTTCCTTGACTATCACAACGGTATTTTGTAATAATAAGATGAAGTTAAGTTTATTATGAAATAAGAGGATATGAAAATCAAGACCTTTCTTATTATCTTAATATCAGCATGTATGCTTCTGGCTATCTCACCTGCAGGTTACAGCTTTACGGGTGATATTGTATTAGATAGCTATTTTAAAGACAAAGGCAGACTTCCTCCCCCAAGGTTCCCACATTGGTTCCACAGAATAAGATTCAAATGTAAGGTCTGCCATCCCGCAATCTTTAAAATGAAAAAAGGTGAAAATGATATTACAATGCAGAAGATAATGAAGGGCGAATTCTGCGGTAAATGCCATGACGGAACAACTGCATGGCAGGTGAGCTTTGACACATGCCCCAGATGCCATACAAAACAGGCAGGCGATGCAAAAGCTATATCAGGCTTTCCAAAGGACAATAATGGCGAAATAGACTGGGTTACTGCGCTAAACAACGGCCTTATCAGCCCAAAGGATACACTTGAACCAAAAGCAAAGACAGGCACGCCATTAAGGCTCAATCTTGTCTACGAAGGCAAAACGCTTCCTGACGCTGTCTTTCCTCATTTTGCCCATACAAACTGGCTCGACTGCAACAACTGCCATATTGATATATTTCTGATGAAGGCAGGGCAGAGCAAGATGACAATGGAAGGAATATTTACCGGAAGATTTTGTGCAGAATGCCATGGAAAGGTTGCATTTCCAATTGATAACTGTACGAGATGCCACAAATCAGCACCTTAGCAAATCCTCATCTATATCCTTCTTGCTTATATCGCCTATCGCTGTAAGTGTAATCAGGTTCCTGTCAAATAGCTCATTTGCCAAGCGCTGAATCTGTTTTGCTGTAACATTGTTGATATTTTTTATTATCTCCTCAAAGGGAACATACCTGTTGAAATATAATTCGTCCTTTGCATTCTTGCTCATCCTGCTGCTTGTACTTTCAAGGCTTAGCATAAGATTCCCCTTCATCTGCTCCAATCCCTTATTCAGTTCAGACGGCGCTATCCTCTTTTCCTTCAGGTTCTTGAACTCCTGCATAATCAGATGAATCACCTCAAAGACAGAAGATTGGCTTGTGCCGGCATAGACTGTAAACAGGCCTGTGTCCCTGAAGGCAGAGATATAGGAATAGATGGCATACACAAGCCCCCGCTTTTCCCTGATTTCCTGAAAAAGCCGTGAACTCATGCTGCTGCCGAGCATTGTGTTCAGGGCATATAAAGCATACCTGTCTTTATGCACATGGCTCAGACCCTTTGCGCCGAGGCAGATATGTATCTGCTCAAGCCTCTTTTTCTTTACAGATATCCTTCCCTTAATCTCCGGGGTTATCTGGTGTCTGGCGGTTTCAGCCCTTTCTAATCTTCCAAGACTTTTATCAAGAAGCCTGATAAGCCTTTTAAGCTCAAAGTTGCCTGCAGCAGATATTACTATGTTTTTAGGATAATAATTCTTATCAAGATAATTTATGAAATTCTTACGCTTAAACCATGCGACTGTTTCAAGGTTGCCGAGGATTGACCTTCCGAGCGGATGTTTTGGCCAGACAGTATGTGTATATAAGTCGTGTATATAATCATCAGGCGTATCCTCTACCATCTTCAACTCTTCAAGGATAACCTGTTTTTCCTTTTCTATCTCCTTATCGTCAATTAGCGAATTTAAAAAGATATCGGATAAAAGCTCAACACCCTCCTTTACATGGGTATCTAATACCTTTGAATAGTAAGTTGTTGACTCCCGTGATGTAAAGGCATTCAGCTCGCCGCCTATTGAGTCCATTGCAATAGCGATGTCCTTGGCGCTCCGCCTCTTTGTCCCTTTAAAGAACATGTGCTCAATGAAATGAGATATGCCGCTTTCCTTCTCACTCTCATTTCTTGAGCCCGCATTTACCCAGAGACCGAGTGAAACAGATTTTACATAGGGTATTCTCTCTGTTACTATGCGGATGCCGTTGTCTAAAACAACCTTTTTAAATTTACTCATCTTATATATCTATTTTTTTACAGCCCTCTTTTCGGTAATTTCTCCTTTTTCAGCCGCTTCCTTTAAGGCGTCTTTTCTGCTGAGCCTGATCTTGCCCTGCTTGTCAATCTCAATAACCTTTACAAGTATCTCATCGCCCTCTGATACCTCGTCAGTCACATTCTTTACCCTGTGCTCTGCAAGCTGAGATATATGCACAAGGCCGTCTGTATTCGGAATAATTTCCACAAAGGCGCCAAAATCCACAATCCTTCTCACCTTTCCGAGATATATCTTGCCGATCTCCGCCTCTGCTGTTATCTGATTTATCATCTCTATTGCAGCCTTTGAAGCATCTTCATCTGTTGAGGCAATAGATATCACCCCGCTGTCATCTATGTCTATCTTAACGCCTGTCTTCTCAACAATGCTTCTGATTACCTTTCCGCCTGGTCCTATTACCTCTCTGACCTTATCCTGCTTTACCTTCATTGTAATAATACGAGGCGCATGCGCTGAAAGTGTTGTGCGCGGCTCTGCCATTGTTTCAAGCATCTTATCAAGGATAAATAATCTGCCTTCTCTTGCCTGTTCAACTGCCAAGGCCATTAACTCCTTTGTTATTCCTGCTATCTTTATGTCCATCTGT
>CAKKRA010000248.1 GCA_919902475.1 Nitrospiria bacterium | reverse complement strand
TGCTGCGGTGCGAGTCCTCGCTCCGCCTTGCATCTGGAGCTTTTTACTTTGCCGTCTGGCTTTTTATTATGAGGATTTTTTGGAGGACATAAATAATGAACCATCAATTGATAACGGTTATTGAGCAATTATGCAGGGAGAAGGGTATAGATGGCAGTGTTGTTGTAAAGGCCCTTGAATCTGCCCTGTTGGTTGCTGCAAAAAAGAAATTTGGCTCCATCTGTGAAAATATAAATGTCAGTATAGACCCTAAGACAGGCGAGATTCAGGTTATTGCAATCAAAAAGATTGTAGAGAAGGTGCAGAATCCGAGAGAGGAGATTTCTCTTGAGGAGGCAGCAAAGATGGATGAGAGCGCAGAGATAGGCGATGAGATAGGCAATATTATTCCGATGGAGGACCTCGGCAGGATTGCAGCGCAGACTGCAAAGCAGGTGATAATCCAGAAGGTGAGAGAGGCTGAGTGGGATGTTATTCTAAAAGACTTTAAGGATAAGCAGGGCGACCTGATAAACGGTGTTGTGATGAGGCAGGAGAGAAGGGATTATATAATAGACCTTGGAAAGACTGAGGGTGTTCTTCCTGCTAAGGAGCAGATACCAGGCGAGACATACAGAAGGGGCGACAGGGTAAGGGCATATATCCTTGATGTCAGGCATACGCCAAAGGGGCCGCAGATTATACTTTCAAGGACATATCCTAATTTTGTTGCAAAACTTTTTGAGATGGAAGTGCCGGAGGTTTACGAAGGGATAGTTACTGTAAAAGGTGTTGTGAGGGAGCCTGGGGACAGGGCAAAGATTGCTGTTGCTTCAAAAGACTCTTCAATTGATCCTGTCGGCGCCTGTGTTGGTGTCAAGGGCTCAAGGGTTCAGGCAGTCGTAAGGGAGCTTCGCGGAGAAAAGATTGATATTATTGCATGGAGTGATGACCCGAGGGCATTTATCGGCGAGGCGCTCAGCCCTGCAGTGATTGAAAGGGTCGGCATTAATGAGCAGGAGAAATCTGCGACAATCGTAGTTGCAGACCAGCAGTTATCTCTGGCAATAGGAAAGAAAGGACAGAATGTCCGCCTTGCAGCAAAGCTGACAGGATGGAAGATAGATATCTTAAGCGAAACCGAATATCAGGGCAAGAGGGCTGCGGAGAGGGAAAAGGAGATTACTGAGGCAATAGCTCATGAGACAAAGCAGCAGGAAAAGGCTGAAGGAGAATCTGCAGCAGCAGAGGCAGCAGAGGCAGCAGAGGCAGCAGAGGCTGTGACAGAGTCTGCTGTATCAGATATTGCATCTCTTCCGGGCGTCGGCGAGAAGATGGTTTTATTGCTAAAAGAGCACGGCTTTAGTTCAATAAAGAGTATTGCTGAGGCAAAAGAGGATGACCTTTCCAAGATACCAAAGATTGGAGAAAAGACAGCAAAAAAGATCATTGATGCTGCGAGGGGGTTAATCCACTCTGCGTGATTTAATAGTAGGGGGTGAATAGTTTTATGGAAGGACAAAAAGTTTTTGAACTTGCAAAACATATAGGCATTACTAATAAAAAGCTGTTGTCAGAGCTTAAGACAATGGGCATTGATGCCAAGAGCTACATGAGCGTCCTTGACGATAAAACTGTGGGTTTAGTTATCAATAAACTTGCAAAGGGTAAAAAGATAAAGGAAGAGGATAAGCCTCAGGAAAAGAAGAAAGGCACAGTCCTTATAAAGAAGAAGCTTAAAGAACCAGAGGCGCCTGCTGAGGCAGCCATAACAAAAGAAACATTACCTTTACCACAGCCAATAGCAGAGGCAAAAGAAATAACAGAATTATCTGAAAAGATTTCTGCTGCCCCTGCAGTTCAAGAATTACCTCCGCAGCCTGAAGCAGCGCTGAAAAAAGAGGTCAAAGAAGAGGCTGAAAAGTCTGCTAAGCAGATAGAAAAGGATGAGGCTGCAAAGAAAGAAAAAGAAAAGGCATTCAAACCAAAGGATAAAACAAAAAAATTTAAGACCCTTAAGACGATTGAGAAGGAAGCAAAGCATCCAAACGGACTTGTAAAATGGAATGAGCTGGAGATATTCCAGAAAAGGCCTGGAAAACAAAGGCCTGCTGCAAAAAAGCTTAGGAGGGCTGCGGCGCCGGAAGATATAACAAAGCCGAGAAGAAAGGTTATTAAAATTCATGAAGGCATTACTGTAAAGGAATTTGCCGAAGCCATCGGCCAGAAGACAGGCGAGATAATAAAGAAATTAATGGAGATGGGTATGATGGCAACAATCAATCAGCCCATGGATTTAGACGCCTCAACCCTGATTGCAGAAGGCCTCGGAGTCAAGGTAGAAACAGTGTCTGCTGTATCTACAGAAGAGCTTATTTCAGAGGTTCATGATGACGCAGCTTTATTAACCCCAAGGTCTCCTGTGGTTACTATCATGGGCCATGTTGACCACGGAAAGACATCTCTATTGGATGCTATAAGACTGACTAAGGTAACAGAAGGAGAGGCAGGCGGCATTACCCAGCATATAGGCGCTTATAAGGTAAAGGTCGGGGATAAGAATGTTGTATTTCTTGATACGCCTGGACATGAGGCATTTACTGCAATGAGGGCAAGGGGCGCACAGGTAACGGATATAGTAGTCCTTGTTGTTGCTGCTGATGACGGCGTTATGCCTCAGACCATAGAGGCAATAAATCATGCAAAGGCTGCAAAGGTGCCTATAATAGTCGCAATAAACAAGATAGACAAGCCAGAGGCAAATCCCGAAAAGATAAAGCAGGCATTAACTGAATATGAACTTATCTCTGAGGCATGGGGCGGACAGACCATATTTGTAGAGGTTTCGGCAAAGAAGAAGATTAATCTGGACTCGCTGCTTGAGATGATACTTCTTCAGGCAGAGGTGCTGGAACTTAAGGCAAATCCTAATAAACAGGCAAGGGGAACCATAGTTGAGGCAAAACTTGATAAAGGAAGGGGACCTGTTGCAACAATTCTTATACAGAATGGAACACTTAAGGTAGGGGATGCCTTTGTAACAGGAACATATTTCGGCAGGGTAAGGGCATTGGTTGATGATTTGGGCAAAAAGGTGGAGAGCGCCGGTCCGTCAACCCCTGTTGAGGTTATAGGCCTTGAAGGTGTGCCGCAGGCCGGCGACACCTTTGTTGTAGTTGATGATGAAAAGGTTGCAAAGGAGATTGCAGTAACAAGGCAGCAGAGGCAGAGGAGCGCGGAGCTGGCCAAGTCAAAGAAGATAACACTTGATGAC
>CAKKRA010000247.1 GCA_919902475.1 Nitrospiria bacterium | reverse complement strand
AGAGAGAGATTATTGTAAGAGGATTGGAAAAGAGATTGGAAAAGGAGTAATTGTCGCTGCTGGTGAAATTCCCTTGAAGCAGGTGCCAGCTTTGGTGAAACGATTTAAGGTTTTGATTACAGGCGACACAGGAATAATGCATATTGCCGTTGCAGTCGGCGCATCTGTTGTGGCGCTCTATGCAGTTGCAGACTACCGAATAACCGGGCCGTATTATAATAGGGAAAAACACAGGGTCATACAGAAGTGGAAGACATGTGATCCGTGCGTCAGCAAAAAATGTGAATACCAGAAATGCATGGAGAATATAAGCGTGGATGAGGTGTTTGAAGCTGTTGAGGCAGTTATAGGGAAGAGGCAATGAAATTAGGCATTGTTTTAGATAACAAGGTTAATAAATGGGCTTTACAACGCTTTGAGCCGCTAAAGGATAAGCTTGATGTTACTGTCTTTGTGGGCGAAAGGAATGATTATGATATAAAATCAATAGATCTGCATAAATGGCAATTAACTCACGCAGAAGAAATTTCTCTCGCCGTAAGAAATCCTTTTACAGCATATAAGCGCATTATAAGGGCGCCTTACAAAAGGATGGATTTTTATTATTTTTCTCTGCAAAAATACCTTAAAGGTATGGATATTGTTTATTCCTGTGATATAACCAGATCAGCATATACCCTGTCAACTTTAAAGGACCAGCTCAGGTTCAAATTTATACTTTCTTGGTGGGAAAATATACCGTACAGGGCAGTATTTGATGAAAAGACTGCTTATCACAAAAGGTTTATCATGGAGAAGGTGGATATATTTCTGCCTTTCACAGAGACAGCTAAAAAGGTGCTGCTGATAGAGGGAGTGCCTGAAGAAAAGATTGAGGTTATATATCCTGGTGTTGATTTGGAGAGATTCAAGCCTGGCAAAAAATCAGAAGAATTGCTTGCAAAAAACAATATTCCAAGAAACTTTTTTGTCATTTTATATGTAGGCAAGCTTGTTTCGTGGAAGGGCGTGCATAATCTTATTTATGCTGCCAAGATTTTAAAAAACAGGGGAACTAAGGATTTTGTTGTTGCAGTAGCAGGAAAAGGCGCACAAAAAGAAGCAATGGAGAGATTAATAAAGCAAGCAGGGCTTGTGGAGAACTTTAGGTTTTTAAATTTTATCTCTTATGATGAGATGCCTGATGCTTATAGAATGGCTGATGCATTTATATTGCCAAGCTATCCGACAATGTTATGGCAGGAGCAATTTGGAATGGTGCTGATAGAGGCGATGGCAAGCGGCAAACCAATTATTTCTACAAATTCAGGCTCTATTCCTGAAGTGGTTGGCGATGCAGGAATTTTAATATCTCCAGGTAATTTCTTCCAGATGGCAGATGTTATATCCAATCTCATAAACAATAGAGAATTTGCACTGGAGATGGGGAGAAAAGGCAGGCAAAGGGTGGAAGCGCATTTTGATGCGCAAAAAAATGCATTTAAATTTTATGATATTGTAAAGACACTATAGAAAGATGGCAGAGAAGTATATAAAACTATAATCGGTCTGTCATGGATAAATAGAATGATACAAGAAAAGATACTTGTCCTCGATACAGGCAAGGAGTGGGGAGGCGGAACAAACAGCCTTCTTGAATTGCTGAAAAGAATTGATAAAAACAAATATCGTTTCACTGCCTTGTTTTACAATAACTATAAAAAGGGGAACGAGTCAGACATAGAGACAGAGATAGAAAAACTGGGAATAGATTTTATTCTTTTGGAGCAGCAAGGACAGTCGTTTTTATCAAAGATACTCAAGGAATTTGTCAGAACCATATTTTTTTTCAGCAGGCGTCTTAAAAAACATTTTGTATTCATGATTGACTATAAATTCAGAATTAGGCCAAATGCGGCAAAGATAGCTGCTATTCTCAAAAATAAAAATATTGATCTTCTTTACATGAACAATCAACCCTCGTCAAACCTTGAGGGAATCATGGCCGCAAAAGCAGCGAATATCCCCTGTATCCAGCATAGCCGCATTGGCGCTGAGCTAAACAGATTTGAAGTAAATGCGGTAAATAACTGGCTCACGAAAATGATATCCGTCTCTCAAGGCGTTCAAGAGATGTTTGTAATGCAAGGGGTTGACGCAGGAAAATGCACGGTTGTTTATAACGGCATTGACCCCAATGTTAAGCCGGCTGTGACGTCTTCTCTGATAAGAAAACAATGGGGGATCATAGACGGTGAAATGGTAATCGGTACAGTCGGTTCTCTGGTAAAGAGAAAAAGAATTGGCGATTTGATTGAGGCAGTGGCGGAATTATATGAAAGAATCAAGGGTCAAGGGTCAGGGGTCAAATGCATAATTGTCGGCGAAGGGCCGGAGAGAGTAGGTTTGCAGAAAAAGGTTTTGAAAAAAGGGTTGCAGGATAAAGTGACATTTATTGGCTTTCAGAGCGATGCAATTTCTTATATCAATGCCATGGACATATTTATTCTTCCTTCTGAACGAGAAGGGCTGCCGCGGGTTATTCTTGAGGCGATGCTTATGTCAAAGCCTGTGGTTGCATGTGATATAACTGGACCATCAGAGCTTATTTTGAATGGCAAAACCGGTTTTTTGGTGCCGGTAAAAAATTTTCAAATGATTGCAGATGCAATTTTAAAGTTAATTAAAGACCTTAAATTGAGAAGACATATGGGAGAAGAAGCAAGAAAGCGGAGTATTGAGAATTTCTCCGTAGAAAAATATGTTCGTGGAGTTGAGAATGTTTTTAATGAGGTGTTAGGCAATTGATATATATAATCCTGACCTATCTATTTTCACCGTTGATATATTTACTGACTATTGCAAAAAAAAAGAAGCCTATTTCAAAGATATTGGTTATCCAGACAGCAAAGATTGGCGATTTAATCTGCTCAACACCAGTTTTTAGAGAGGTAAAGAAAAAATATTCTGATGCGCGTCTATCAGTTATGATAAACCCGCTTAATAGACAACTCCTTGAATATAATCCCAATGTGGATGAAATTATATCTTTAGAAAATGGCTTTTATAAAGGGTTAGTGGGAAAGATGCTGCTGATTAAGTTAATATACAATGGTAGATATGATATTGCAATTACACTTAATCCAAATGTTCCGTTTGTAATTGCTATGTTTTGGAGTCTTATCCCTGTCAGGATTTCTATAATGCCTGATTTCAAAGGATTTACATATAAAATTGCTTCCAAATTCTGTACCTATCTTGAAAGGCATATAAGAGGGAGGCTGGTTGCAGAAACATATCTTGAAATGTTAAAGTTTATCGGCATAGACAGCAAAGATGTTGCAAAAGATGTCTTTAAATCACCTGATGCAGATGAGAAAATTGAGAGGGTATTGGCCTCAAGCCTCAAGCCCCGAGCCCCGAGCCTCTTCATAGGTATTGCCATTACCAGTGGAAATAGACTAAAGGAATGGGGCGCTGAAAACATGGCGTTTCTATCAGATAGGTTAATAGCTGAATTAGGCGTAAAGATAGCGCTTATAGGCTCTGAAAAAGATATAGATATCTCCGACAAAATACTGAAAAATATGCATCATAGAGATGCAGTGATTGATGTGGTTGGTAAATTTAGCCTTTCAGTGTTGCCAGCCCTCATTGAAAGATTGTCCCTTCTTATCGGTGTTGATACAGGTATTATATATATGGCAGATGCATTGAATATACCGGTTATTGATATTGCAGGGCCTTCTGATATGGAAGACCAGAGACCGACAGGTGAAAAAGCTATTATTATTCAAAAAAACTTTGCGTGCGTTCCCTGTTCTCATACATTTAAGGCTCCCTATGTGTGCAGTTATCTGAACAGGAAGTGCATAACCGATATCACAGTGGAAGAGGTTTTTGAAATCGCTTCACTATTGTTATCTAAATAGTTGTAAAAAACAGTGGCAAGTATTCTCTTTTATAAAGAATTGAGGAAGAGATGAAAATATCTGAAAATACTTTAAGAACGGCTGTATTATTCTGTTTGGGGGGACTTCTCTTAATTCTCCCAGTAGCTCATACTACATCATTAAGGGCCTTTTTTTTCCTGTCTGCTGTCCTTATATGGTTGATAAGAATGGGAATGACGAAAGAATGGAAGATATTTGGCACACCACTTGATATTCCGCTGTTTCTATATCTCATAACCGTATTAATTTCATTTTTTACATCATTGAACCTCAGATACAGTATTCATGAGTTCAGGGGGGAGTTTTTGACTTATACTGTGATATTTTATCTGACGCTAAATAATCTCAAAAGTGAAGAGGAGGTAAAGAGGCTTGTGTTTATGCTCTTGGCATGCAGTTTTTTTATGAGTTTATATGGCATGTATGATTTATTCTATGTGAATAAAGGGAACATTTTGGATATAGATAAGTTTCGTTTTGGCTCTCTCCATCAGGGATACGAAGCCTATGCACAGTATCTCCTTATTGTCTTACCATTTAATATACTGGCGATTATTTATCTGAGAGATAGTAGATGGAGAGCCTTTTTTGCAGCGATGCTGCTCCTGCACGCCTTTGCGCTTTTTCTGACCCATACGAGAGGGGCATGGATTGCCTTTTGGGCGGAGATATTAATGGTATCTATCTTCGCAATAAAGAAGACCGCAATAAAAATTTCTTTGATTGCTGGACTTATCATCATCTCTATATTTATGATTAACATTCTGCCAACAAGTGTAATCTGGCATGGAGAAAAAGCAATGATTTCGACAAGGGATGCTGATCTAAATGAGGGCTTTGGAAAGGCAAGACTTGTTATGTGGAAAGCCTCGTTCGAGGAGATTATAAAAAATCCTTTTAAAGGATCCGGCTATGGTAAGACCACCTTTCGATGGAGATTCAAAGACAGAGTGTTTGCAGGGTCTGAGCAGTCGCATAATACCTTTGTCAATGCAGCGATACAACTCGGCATTCAAGGTTTGATAGCCCTTATTATTATCATTTATGTTATTTTAAGATTTCAATGGCGTTGTTATAACGGAGCAAAGACAAATTTTCAGCTCCTGTATTTTCTGTCAATAATGATCATGACCATCGGGTTCTTCATTGGCAACATGTTTGCTGAATTTTATATTGACGACACAGTTCAGATGTTCTGGCTCTTAGTTGGATTGTCTGTGGCGCTTCATAGGATACAAATAATAGAAGGAGATTATAAAAAAGGATAGCTGATACTTAATTCATGGGGTTAGAAGATTGTGTTTAGAATTTAAAGAGGTTTTTCTTTCTATATCTTAGCATAGCATCTTTGCATGGGCAGATGCGGGGAGTATCGGCAAGTTTTATGATCGCATCTTTTATTATTGATGGTATTAAAGCCAAGGATTCTTGAGCAAGCTCCTTTTCTTTTTCAGGAAGTGTTCCTTCAAAGAGCACGCCTTTTTTATAAGGCATTCTT
Source organism: Nitrospiria bacterium (assembly GCA_919902475.1). Lineage (GTDB taxonomy): Bacteria > Nitrospirota > CAKKRA01 > 9FT-COMBO-42-15 > 9FT-COMBO-42-15 > 9FT-COMBO-42-15. Next base: position 1,496 of record CAKKRA010000247.1, on the reverse strand, counting down.
TTTATTCCCTCTGCATAGTTAGTGATGTAGCAGATGGCGCCGTAATACATCTCTAATTCCTTTGCCAAAAAGGCCTCTGGCACAAGGGTCATGCCGACCATGTCTGCGCCAATCTGCTTAAAAAACCCTGCAGGAATCTTCTGGGGATAATCCTCAATTTTTTTAGTATAAAAAATAATAAAATGTGATAAAATGCTTTTTATATAAGAGATTGATATAGTTAGGAGAAATGATAGATGCAATACGAAGCGGTTATTGGTCTTGAGGTTCATGCGCAGTTGCTAACAAAATCAAAGATCTTCTGTGGATGCAGCACAAAATTCGGAGAGAGGCCGAATTCACAGGTATGCCCTGTTTGTCTTGGCATGCCGGGCGTCTTGCCTGTATTAAACAAAAAGGCAATAGACTTTGCAATAAAGACTGCGCTGGCAACAAACTGCACAGTAAACGAGCATTCCATATTTGCCAGAAAAAATTATTTTTATCCTGATTTGCCAAAGAATTATCAGATATCACAGTATGAGCTTCCATTGGCGATAAAGGGCTGCATTGAGGTTGTGCTTGACGGCAATGTTAAAAAAATCGGCATAACAAGGATTCACATGGAAGAGGACGCAGGCAAGAACCTGCATGAAGGAATAATGGATGCGAGCCATGTGGATTTAAACAGGACAGGAGTTCCATTAATGGAGATAGTAAGCGAGCCTGATATGCGCACGCCTGAGGAGGCAGTGGCATATCTGAAAAAGCTGAGGGATATACTGCGTTATCTTGATGTATGCGATGGAAATATGGAAGAGGGAAGCTTCAGGTGCGATGCAAATGTCTCTATCAGACCTGTTGGTCAGAAAGAGTTTGGCACAAAGGCAGAGCTAAAGAATATGAACTCCTTTAAATTTGTGCAGAAGGCATTGGAATATGAGATAGAGAGGCAGAGTGAAGCGCTTGAGGATGGTAAAAAGATTATTCAAGAGACAAGGCTGTGGGATACGACTAAGGGCGTAACAATCTCTATGCGCTCTAAAGAAGAGGCGCATGACTACAGATACTTTCCTGAGCCTGATTTGGCGCCATTGATGGTTGATAAAAAGTGGCTTGAAGATATACGTTCAGAACTTCCGGAACTGCCTGATGCAAAGAGGGCACGCTTTGTAAAGGATTACAGCCTTCCTGAATATGATGCAGAGCTACTGACATCCACAATTGCAATGGCAGATTATTTTGAGGGGTGTGTGAAGCTGCATAACCAGCCAAAGATTATTAGCAACTGGATTATGGGGGATTTGGCAAGGCTTTTGAATGAGAATAATCTTGATATAAAGGATTCGCCAATAAATTCCAAAAAACTTACTGATATGCTAAAATTAATGGACAAAGGAATAATAAGTGGTAAAATTGCTAAGGTAGTGTTTGAAGAGATGTTTAAGACAGGCAAAGAGCCGGAGGCAATTGTTCAGGAAAAGGGCCTTGTTCAGGTAACAGATGAGTCAGAGATT
>CAKKRA010000246.1 GCA_919902475.1 Nitrospiria bacterium | reverse complement strand
AGAATTCATACTCGCCTGCAATATCAGCAACAAACTCTGTTACAACAGATACGCCGCGAGGCGCTGCGATATTGGTCTGCATGCCGTAAGGACCATGTATGGTAAAGCCCATAGTAACATCCGGGTTCTTTGTAAGACCTGCTGCCTTATCAATGTTGGTAAATACGATTCTTACCTTGTCGCCCTTATTTACCCTGATGTTTCTTGGGACATACCCATAGGAGAATCCTCTTATATGAACCTCTTTTACGCCGCCTTTTTGCACAATACCTGCTTTTTCTGTATCCTTTGGCATATAATAAACCTTTGATAGGCCTTTATGCAATGGATGCAATGCTGGTGTTGCCTTTTTTAGCAGTCCTGCCTCTTCTGCCTGTCCCATTGTCCAGTCTTTAATAAATGATGAAAAGATAGACTTTGCATTATGAGGCTCGCCGTCAACAGGTGTAATCTTCAAGGTCTTGCCATAGGTCTTGCTGTTCTCCCTGACATCAATCATCTCAAAGTTAACTGGATAGACAATGCCTGATGGGCTGAAAAGTCCTGTTGAGAACTTATTAAGCGCTGTAACATAGCTGTTGTCAGCGCTGATATTGATATGGCCAATCCTGTAGTGGACTGGATACTCATCAACAACCTCAAGCTTGTTTAAATCAACCTTAACAACAGCGTCTGCGACAAAGCAGCTTTCGTAGGCATACTTTGACATAAGCTTGTCTGGAGTTACATGTACGCCGGCCTTTGGCATATATGGCTTGCCGTCAGCCTGATGAACATCCACAACAGTGTGGAGCGGTCCTGCGCCTGTTGGGATAACCTTCTTTACAGCCTGCTTTGCAATGTCAATAATGGTCATTGTTGAGGAGAGCTTGTCGCTTACAAGCACATACTTATTGTCTGCTGTTATATCGTGCCCGTGCGGGTTCTTTCCAACTGGAATCTCTTTAAGCAACTTGAATGGATCTGTTGAGAAGACCATTGTTGTGCTGTGATAATAGTTTCCTGAAAATACGAATTTACCGTCCTTTGTTACATCAAGATAGTCTGGTGCGCTCGGCGCTGGCGGAACATCAATCACCATTGTCTTTCCGCTTGCTATATCAACCTTGCCCATCTTGCCGGTAAGCTCGCCTGTTGCAAATAAGAATTTTCCATCCGGGCTCATTGAGATATGGTGGATACCGAAGGGGAATGGAAGCCCTATAATCCTCTCCATAAAGCTTGTCTGGAGATTGATAACACCAATGGTGTTTGCGCCCTTATCATTAACATAGAGGTACTTGCCGTCTGGTGTGCCATTCTTGCTGCCTGCGTTTGAACCGGAGAATACAGGCTCGTGCAGGTCTACACCAACCAAGATATGCCTGTATGTCCTCATGCTCGGCTGCCCGATAATTGCAACCGCACCGTCTACACCACCTGCATTATACATCATCATTGGGTCCTGAAGTGGTGCATCATTTGGAGCTGCCTCTTCAACATGCCAATCTGGAGTTGCCCTTGCTGCAAGGCTGATTGAAGGATTAATAGCAAGTCCAAGTAAAACAACTAACGTAAAACTGTACATAATCAATTTCTTCATTCCTTATTCCTCCTTTCTCAATTTACAACTTTTAGCGGAGGGTATCAATTACCCAAACGCCCCAAAAAAACAGATGATTTTTTCCCCTATCATTTATATAAAACTGACAAGGGTCTATTCCCCCTTTAGGAAAACCACCTCCCTTCCCTATAAACCCTTATTGTAAATTTAGATATAATCTCCAACGTTTAAAAAGAGTGTAGCAGATATTAGATTATTCAATTAAATTTGTCAAGAAAAAAAGTTAATTCTTATTTCCAATATTATCAAGTAGTTACAAGACATATACTGTTTATCTGAATATCCGTTAATTATCAGCCCTGTTTAAATACAAAAACCCAATAAATAAATAACAACCAGCGCTTATAAACTGGGCAGATGTAAAACCTGCCATTATTGCAACTGCTACAGCCAGAACAGAGCCGAGTACAGAGGCAGCGCCGTTAATGCCCCACATCCATGATATTAAAAACCCTTTTTCTCTCAGCTTTAATAACCTTATGCCAGAGGGAAAGGGTATGCCCAGCAAAAAACCGAGCGGCAGAACAAGCATTGCTGCTGCTATAACCCTTATAATAAACCCATAACCAATAAGAAGCCCAAAAAGATATGACAATAGGATGCTGTATATAATAATTGCAGCGCCGATTATGAGTGAGAATAGGCCTATCTTATAGCTTATCTCGTTACCTGAAAACCTGTTAGAATAAAAGCTGCCGAAAGACATGCCGATAAAAAGTGTAATCAAAAACACAGACATAGAAATCACAGGAGAACCCAGAAATAGAATAAACCTCTGGATTAAAGAGACCTCAAGAATCATAAATCCAGCGCCTAATAATAGAAAAAGCAATACAGGCCTTATAAAATTTGTTTTTGAATTACGCGCTTCTTTTTTAGCGATTATAAATGGAAGAACAGCGATTAAAATACAAAGAATGATTGAAAGATAAAGGAGAAGCAATACATTATCAGGCAGACCCTTTTCAAATTTATAAAAGAACGGGCTGTCATCTGTTACAGCAGAGATATCCTTGTCTGTTGCCTTGATTATCTTTTCTATTGAAACAGCGCCGTCTGCAATCAGCAATAATGCCTTATTTGCTGAATCATGCGCATTAATCTTATTATACGGCATAAACACAATCCCTTCTCCAAAACCGAGCCTCTGCATCTCTGCCATTCTTAATCCGATTTCATCCTCTGTGAATGCCCTCTTCCTCAAAACAAATAAAGGAAGTTTATCGCCAAACAGATAAATGTGTCTCATTGCAGAAGGATTATCTATGCCTATCTTTTTCATTGCAGAGAGCGAAAGCGAAACCATTCTTAATGCCATTATCTTATTATGCATCAATACAATAAGCTGGCCGTCATCCTTCAGATGCTCAAGATAATCAATAATAGACTCCTCTGTAAGAAGAAAACTTTCTGTTAATGAATATCCCTCAATGCTCCTGCTGCTCTTTGTAACAGGAAGAGTAAGGATTATTGAATTATACTTATGATTTGACCTCTTTAGAAAGCTCCTGCCTTCATCAACCACAATATTTACATTCTTATAATTTGTATAAATGCCGCCGTTATACTTTGAATAGCCTTTCACAATATCTACTAATTCCCTGTTCACCTCTACTGCTGTTATATCCTTTATACCTGCCATTAATGCGATAAGCACATCCCTGCCCCCGCCGCTTCCAATAATCAAAGCGCTCTCCTTCTCATTATCTTTAAGAAAAAAGAATGGAAAATATCCCGGAAAGCTCTTTGGTATCTCCTTTACAATTCCGTCTGGATTTTTAATGTCTCCATTAAAACGATACATAGGAGTCCCTGCTGTGCCGTCAACAAACAGCGTCATTACATCTGCTTCCTTTGCATGTCTTGCAAGGTCTGTGCGGCCAAAGGCGCTCCACCTTGTTTCAATAATCTCGCCCCCTTTTTCAGGGTCTGCAATCAGTCTGTTTAAATCCTTAATCGGGTCGTCGCCAACAGGCGCCTCTTTGGCAAACTGAAAAGAGAGATTTGTTATAAAAACAAGAATGCTAAGTCCTGTCAGAAAAGCAGGCAAGATGATATTTTTAATCCCCCCTTTACTAAAGTCGGTATGAGGGGATTTAAAAAATATCAAAGCAACGGATGCAGTAATTGATGCAAACAAGGCGCTGTTTATTCCGCCAAATTTTCTTAGCAAAAATATTGCCGCAGCCACGCCTGCTGCTGCGCCAAATATATCTGCAGCATAGAGCCTTGAGCTCTCCTCAGGATAAAGCCTGAATATTACAGCGAGAAGGATGCCGGCAAAAAAGAACGGGATAAACATCAGGAATGCATAAAAGAAGATGTTTGATATATAGGGAAGCCATGTCATTAAGAGTATTAAAATTGGGATAAAGACTACAAATAATACGCAGCTAACTGTCAGATATTTATTGCCATTCTCAGGCTTATCAGCAAGGTAGTATGCTGCAAGGCCGCCCATGCCCAGGCCGAACATGGCAGTGGAAAGTACAAGGAACACATAGTGGTATGAAAGAATTACAGAGCTTAACCGTGCAAAGGTTATCTCAAGCAGTAAAAGTGAGGCAGAAAATAGGAAAATTCCGATCGTCATTAATATCTATTGTCCTGTCCCTAACACTTCTTTACATTCTTTTAGTGTCATTCCCGCAAAGCCTGCCCCTGAATGTTTCTGTCAGGGGTTTTTGAGCGGGAATCCACAAATAGACAAGACTGGATTCCTGCCAGAGGCATGCAGAAATGACATAAGGTGTAAAGCTATCCGACACTACTCCGTAGCTATGTAATAGCGAAGGACTGTTATTTATGAGACACCACACTATCTCTCATCAACAAGATTAAAGGAATAAGCGCTGTCTTTCTTTTCAAGCCTGAAAATAAAAGGATGCTTAAGAGGCTCCCCCCCTATGCCAAAACTCATTGCGCCTGTAGCCCCGCGGAAACCTTTTAAGCTTAATATCGCCTCTCTGACCTTGATGGTGTCAGTTGTTTTCGCCTTTTTTATAGCCTCGGACAGCAGCATCACAGCATCATAAGCCAATGCCGCAGTAGCATCAGGATCCTCGCCCTTTTCCTTCTTATACAATTCAATAAACCTTTCTGCCTCCTTTGACTTGCTGTCAATGGCAAAACTGTTATAAGCAATGGCGCCGATAACAGCATCCTTGCCAGCCTCCCAAAACTCAGGAAACATCAGGTCGGTGCCGCCGACAAGCGGCGCATTCAAGTCCTGTTTTTTTGCCTCTTCCATAATTTCTGCGCCTTCTTTAGAGCTTCCTGTATAAATAATTGCGTCAACTTTGCCATTTGATTTTTGTTTTATCTCAGAGACAGCTTCTTTAAAACCTGAATAACCGCTCCCTGTATAAACCTCTGCAACAACAGCGCCTTTTTTATCAAAAACAGCCTTTTTAAAATACGCTGTAAGCTGAAGGGAAAAATCATTTTCCACAGCAGTAATTATTGCATATCTTTTATAACCGAGTTTATCCGCACAATATGCAATTGTGCCCTCTGCTGCCAGATTATCAGGGAGGGAATTCCTGAATATAAAACTACCGCTCCTGCCGAGCTTTCTTCTTGTGCCTGCTGTTATATAAATAGTCTTTGAATCATTTGCTGCAAATGTGGGCCCAAAGGATGACCAGCCTGTAGGCGCCGCAATAATCCCGATGACCTTATGCTCTTCTATCAATTTAATAGCAGCATTCACTGCGCCGCCCTTGGTATTCTTGTCGTCGTAATTAAATAACTCTATCTTTTTACCGAGTACGCCGCCCTTTGAATTAATCTCTTTAACAGCAATTGATGCGCCTGCGAGCGTCTTTAGGCCGTAAACAGACATCTCCCCTGTTTCAGGGCCGATTACGCCAATCCTCATAGGCCTCGGCCTGTCAGATTTGGATGCTGCTGCCTCTTTCTCAATAGCAGGTTTCTGCTTTGGATTTTTTTCAGTCTGTGAAATGGCTAAGGCAGGAAGAAAAGTTAGAAGGATAAGAAAAATTACTGCTTTTAACATCGCGGTATTCATCAAGGCTCCTCCGTTATCGCCAAATCTACTGCTTCTCTACCATCTTCTTTGCATCCTCAGGAAATATATCTGTAAACTCCTCTTCAAGGAGAAATACATTTGCAATAGATTCCCTCTTTGCATAGATGCCGCGCGGATTCTTGCTCTTATCGCCGATTAATAAAACCTGCGGCGGTTTTGCATCCCCTGACCAGACATTCAGCTTTATTATCGGCTTATCAAGCCCGTATTTTTTCAAATCCTTTGGGTCCTCTTCTATAAATGCCTGCGCCTTTGAATTCTTTACCTTATATAATATCTCCATCAGCTTTGCAACATTCACAATCCCTTCAAAAGGCTCTGTAAGATGCCACATTCCCTCAGAGGGCTGCTCCATAACAATCTTTTTATCACCCCTGATTATGGCAACGCCCTTGGCCTTCGTCGGCTCAAAAGGAAGGATAGTCTTATCCCTCAGGTCATAGACGTCCTTATCTGCCTCTGCACGGACATCCGCATGAAGGCGAAGCACACGGCTGTCATCAGATGTTATTGCAAAGGCAACATTCTGCGTGGGACCTCTGTCGCCGAAAAAAATGCTTTTTAACTTTTTTTCATTTTTAAGCTTAAAGCTTACTTCAAGGTACGGTTTATCAAGCCCGAATTCTGAAAGCCTATCCTTTGGCTGGTTTTCAAACAGCACGGCGTCTATCTTGCCCTTTACCACCATCTTAAAGAATCTTTCAAAGGCATCCTTGTCAGCGTCAGCCCTTACTGGTTTTAAAATGTACCATCCCTTGCCGTCATTTTTACACTCTATTATTATATGCCCTTTTTTAAAGGAGATATCTGTAACATCATCTGGCTCAAAAAGAAAAAGCGTTGCCGACTCTTCCCTCTTCTTCTCACTCTTCTCTTCTTCCTTTGTAAATACAATAAAGACGCCGGCGATAACAGCAAGAACCATCACCCAGAAGATAGTCTTCTTAAAGAGACTCACTGCCTGAACCTCCGCCTGCTATAGATAACAAGACCTGCTGCTAAAACAAAGGTTGGAAGCACTACTACCGGCAGCCAGAATATCAGCCTTCCCTGCGTGGCTGTCAGCACAACAGGCGTTGCCTCGCTGTCTTTACTCCTGATTGATATTAAATCCTCTTCTTCAGCAAGCCAGCTTACTGTATTTAAGAAAAGGTCTTTGTTGCCTAATAAATTTAAATGCGTATTATTTGCAAAACCAGAATTGCCAAAGACCACTATCCTCGCATATATCTTCTTGCCTGATTCATCTGCCTTGCCTGCCTCTACTGCTGTTACAGAGCCTATGGTTATCGGCCCCTTCTTGTCCTTCCCCTCCTGATACTCTGCCTTGCCAGCCTCCAATGTCTTTTTGTCTGTCTCTGCCCAACTATACGAACCAGTCTTTATAAGGGGATATGCGCCCCTTGAAAGGTCTTTATTCATATCTACTGAACGGGTAAGAGGGAAAAGGGTTGCAAAATTAAAGTCTTTTGTAAGCGGATGCTTGTCATCATATTCAGTAACCACAGGGGTCAGGTAATTTGCCCCATAAACCTGACTCTGTTTATCAATAATAACATCATCGCCAATCTTAAAGCCATACTCAGACAAAAACGGTATAAGGTTATGCGCCCTTCCCGGGTCAATCATAATAAGAAGCTTTCCGCCCCTGTTGATATACCGTTTGAGTTTTTCTAATTCTGAGGATACAAAGTCTTTGCTGGCTCCGCTGATTATGACTACAGAGGCATCCTGCGGTATATCTTCTACATTTAAAAGGAGCAGCGTCCTGATCTCATAGTTCTCTTTTTCTATTGCCTCTTTTGCAGCCTTATAACCGCCCTTCTGAAAATCAGCAATATCATTCTCGCCGTGGCCTGTTATAAAGTAAACAGTCTTAACGCTTTCTCTTGTAACCTTTATTATGCTGTTTGTAATCCTCTCTTCAGATTCCATGCCAACAGTCTCCTGCCTCTTTCCTGATATAAGCAGGGTTGTCCTGTACGAAGAGATGCCGTATTTTGCCGCGACTGTCGGCTTCCTGTCAGGGTCTACAAATTCATATTTGAAATGAGGCGAATAATATGAATATTCAAGGAGGAGGTCTTCCATAGCCTGCCTTGTCCTCTCATCAGCCCTGTAAAAGGCGACAGCCTCAATCTCTTTTTTCAGGGATCTTAAAATCTTTACTGTCTGAGCTGAAAGGGTATAGCGTTTTGATGCGGTCAGGTCTATCCTTCTTTTATATCTTGTAGATATAACGGCTATCAAGGCAACGACGAATATAAATATCAGAATCATTACTGCCATATTCGCCCCGTACTTTGCCGAGCGCTTCATGAAGATATCCCTGATCTCGGCGAAATTTATATAAAGGTATACAAGTATAAGGAGAAGACCGGTGAATATCAACGAGGCAGAGAATGTTGTTAATATGGTATTTATTGCAAATATAAGGGCTCCTGTTATAATCAGCAGTAACCCGATAAGGCCTATCAGTTTGCTTAACATATCTTCTTTATTACCCCCTCCACTTCTTTGATTCTAATGCCCTTAGCGACAAAAATATGCAGAGCATGGTAAAATTTAAATAGTATATTATATCCCCGCTGTCAATAACCCCTTTTGCAAAACTCTCAAGGTGCTGTGTTAAGGCAATATAGGAAAGAATGCTGACCAATGAAGAGTTCACAAAATTAATGGAATATCCTGCCATATAGAAAAAGAGCAGAACTCCAAATGATAAAACTGCTGCTACCACCTGATTCTCTGTAAGGGTTGATGCAAAGATGCCGAAGGCGATAAATGCAGCGCCCATAAAAAAGAGCCCGATGTATCCTGTTACAATAGGCCCTAATTCAGGCTGGCCGTATATCTTTATCAGGAACGGATATAATAGTGTAAACAGAAGCATAATGCTGAAGATGGCAAGGCAGGCTGCAAATTTGCCGAGCACCACCTCAATATCCTTAACAGGATATGTAAGAAGAAGCTCTATTGTGCCTGACCTCTTTTCCTCTGAAAAGAGCCGCATGGTTAATAGCGGCATTAGGAGAAGCATTATTACGCTTACATTGCCAAAGAGCGGCCTTACAACTGACTCTGTAATATTTAAAAGATTATACTGCTTGGCAAGCGTGGGATTCATCTGTGCCTGAAAACTAACAGTGCTGAATGTAGCAAAGATGTTGTAAAAGAAATATCCTGTTATTATCAAAAAGATTGTCATTACTGCATATGCAATCGGCGAGTAGAAGTAGGATTTTAGTTCCTTTTTAAATATAAGATAGAAATTTCTCATGTCTTTACCCCCTTCTCCTCTGTAACAAGCTTTATGAATATATCCTCAAGGCTCATCTCAACAGGCCTCATCTCATGCAATCCCCATCCGTTCTTTATAATAAGCGCGGGGATATCCTTTCTGTTCTCATTCCCCTTTTCCAGCTCAACAATGTAGTTTGTTACACCGTTGTTTGTCTCCTTTTTATCAATCCTCTTCACGCCATTTATCTTATTTAGCTCCTTCACAACATTTGCAGCAGGGCCTTCTATCTTAAAGAATATTCTTGCTGACTTCTGAATCTGGCTTGTAAGATTATGCGGCGTATCAACAGCAATAACCCTTCCTTCATTTATAATGACAACCCTCTGGCAGGTCATGCTGACCTCTGGGAGTATGTGTGTGCTGAGGATAACGGTGTGTTTGCCTGCAAGATTCTTTATCAACTGCCTTATTTCTATTATCTGTTTTGGGTCAAGGCCTATTGTAGGCTCATCAAGGATTAAGACCTCAGGGTCATTGATTAATGCCTGTGCAAGGCCGACCCTTTGCCTGTATCCTTTGGAAAGCTCGGCAATCAGTTTTCCCGCCATGTGGGTTATGCCGCAGTCACCCATCACCTTGCCAACCTTTGTTTTTATCTCCCTTGCGCCAACACCCTTTATCCTGCCTACAAAGGTAAGGTAGTCGGTTATCTCCATATCCTTATATAGCGGGACATTCTCTGGAAGATAGCCGATTCTCTTTTTGACCTCCAGCGAATTTTCAAAGACGTCATATCCGGCGACTGTCGCCTTTCCGGATGTCGCAGGGAAAAAGCATGTCAATATCCTCATAGTGGTTGTCTTGCCTGCGCCATTCGGCCCTAAAAAACCGAGTATCTCGCCTTTTTCTACTTTAAATGTAATGCCTTTCAGGGCATTAAAAGAACCGTATGTCTTTGTAAGATTATCTACTTCTATCATGCCTCTTATCCCTTTCTATTAAGTATTTAACACAAGCGCACTAAATAAATTCGTACAAATCAATTTGTCATTTCCGCATGCTTCCCCGCCTACTACCTGCGGGGACAAGTTTAGCGGGAATCCAGTTTCCTTATTCTGTAGGCACGGTTTAAACCGTGCCTTTTGCACGAATAAATTCGTGCCTACAAAAGCCTCGCCCTACTCCTTCTTCTGCGGTTTTTGTATATCGTCAAATACCTCTTTATATGTGCCAGGCGCGCTCTTGCCCCTCAGCGCTGCCTCTATCTTCCTTTTTTCAACTGGCGTATCAAGGAGCTTCAGCAATGCTGTATCATTTTCTAATAGTTTTATCAAATCCGTCTTATTCCAGCCATCCTCCCAATTGCCGATCAGGGCATTCCATACCTGCGCAATGGCAACTGCCTCTGCATCTGTCAATTGAAATATCTTCTGTTCAGGAAATTTTTTCTCCCAGAGGGTAACAAATGCCTTCATATTATGAACAACAACTATCAAGGGAGGACCGCATCTGAAACAGTATTTTGTAACCTTGTCAAGCTCATGACACCTTGAACATCTCATTACTGCAAGCTGTTCTGCCTCTTGAGAGGAATATTCAATATAGCCCAGGGACTTTGCCTTTTCAATTATTTTTCCGCCATAGCTCCCCGGGACAAAGGCCGCCAATATTCCAATTATTATAATTATTCCAATAATTATTAATATGCGCCTCATATAACAAATCCTCCCCTTTTAGACTGGGTAAGCCTGAATATCTTTTTGAAGACTGAATTGTTAAATTAACATTTTTTTATGAATACTGTCAATAGGTTTTATAGATAAAATAAAAGGGCACGATTATGAACCAAATCGTGCCCTTTTATTTTCTACTGATAGAGCGCTTGTAATGCGCCCTTACCTTATAAAATCTATTTTGCTACCTTGCGGTTGCCGCCTTCAATAGAGTATCCACCCTTTAATCCGCCGCCGCGTCCGCCGAGCTGCGCCTCTATAAGCTCCTGAAGCTCCTTAAACTCTGCGTTCTTATCTGCATTCTGCGCTGTAACATCACTTGCTGAAGCTGTAAATGGCTGATCTGAAATCTCCCTCAAAAATGCAACCACATTCCAGATATCCTGATCCTGAAGCACATTGCCCCATGCAGGCATTGCATCTGCTAATTCAACTGCAACACCGCCGCCCTTAATTACGCCAAAGAGCTGTGTATTTGTCCTCTTATTCATGTAGTCGCCCTTTGTTAATGGCCTTGGCCTTGGGTCCATCTCAATTGCATTAGGGCCGTCACCCTGACCCTTCCAGCCGTGGCATGATACACAATAGAAATAATACCACTGCTTTCCCTGATTCGCGTCTGCGCCAGCTACCTTTGTCCCCTTGAATGTTGCTGACCAGTTATTTGTCCATCTGTCTCTACGAGCCCAATCATCTTTAATGTCTTTGTCTTGCTTTAATCTCTCTATAAGCTCTGTCTTGCCTGTTGCCTTTGCATAGCCGCTGTCGCCGCCCTCCACCTTTGACTTTGGAGTCCTCTTGCCAACACCAGTAAGATAGTCATAGCCCGTGATGCCGTAGGTTGTTCCTGCCTTGCCCTCAAGCATGTCAATTGATTCTTTGCCATAGCTGTCCCTCGCCTTTTTCAGGACATCATCAGGCTGAACCGGCCTCTTCTCCTCTGCTGCAATTGATAGTGATGCTGCAAATAAAACCATTACTGCTAATACTGCTACTTTCATTAAACTTTTCATACTCCTTACCTCCTCTCTTAATTTTAGGTTTTCTTGAATAATCATTATTTAAAGCTGCACTTGCATAACTTCTTTAAATGTGTAACAAGATCCTTAATCTCTGCGTCAGAAAGCACCTTGCCAAATGGCGGCATCATTGAGGACTTGCTTGTTGCAGCGCCCCCATCCCTTATAACATTTTCCACGTCAGAAACGGAAAGTTTTGCCATCTCTGCAGTATCAGTATGATTCTTTGGATTGACAGGCTGGTCAGGAGTAGCGTTTATTCCCTTGCCATCGCCCTTCCCATGGCACTGTGAGCAGTACCATTTATAATTCTCCTCAGCGCTAACAGCAAAAGACTTATCAATACCAAGGAAGACTGTTACAAAAAGAATTGCCAAGACTGTGTATGCTATCCTTTTCAACATCTCTCTTTTCGCTCCTTTCAAGCCTTTATATAAGGCAGTTTATTTAAAGGTTGTTATATACTGGGCAGCGGCCTTCATGTCGTTATCATTCAGAATGCCCTCGTAAGTAGGCATCCTTTTCACAGGGATTAATGCCTTTGGATTCTTTAAATAGGCATATATAAAATCCCCCTGAAGCCTTTTGCCTGCATCAACAAAACTTGGCCCGCTTAAACCGCCTACA
>CAKKRA010000245.1:3449-5502 GCA_919902475.1 Nitrospiria bacterium | reverse complement strand
ATTGCTTCCGAGAATAACTGCCCCTATTGTATAGCTTCCAAACCAGACCAATGACGCTATCCATGGATTCCCAACTATAATAAGCCCGATAATGCCTGAAAATTTATTTACGCGGAAGAGGTATGCAAAAAGAATTGTAAGGGGAATTCCGATGCCAAAGGTCGGCGTTATGCCGACGACTATGCCGATTACCACGCCCCATGCAATATTCTCAGGTGTATCGTTAATCCTGATTAACTTGAAATGATGCAGCTTAAACCAGCGCCTGATTCTTTCAATATAATTATGACTTTTGGCTCTCTTCCTTTTCACCCGAGTCTCCCAAAAACACAGGAAAGTATAACATTTTTTATTTTAGAAATCTACTTTTTGTATAGAAGGCAGGATATGGGAGGCGCTCTGCTTTATTGCAGTCTTATGTCTGTTTTTATTTCTTTATGCTCCTTTCCATACCTGAGCAATAGATAGCCTGAATCATTAACAAGGAATGTGATATTAATCTCATCCCTTAGAGGCTCTTCAAAAGACAGGGTTATTATGCTGAAACCTTTCAAGCCCATTCCCTTCACTGGTTTAATCACCTGTTTTATGATTTCTGTTTCTCCCTCCTTCTCCCATCTCCGGACAATGCAGCTTTCAGGCGCTTCAAATAGCTCAATATAGATATCCCTCTGCCCGCCTAATGTCCTTGCAGGGGCTATTTTAAAGCTCTTTTCAAATGGGAATGGCTCCCCCTTCTCAAAGATAATCTCATAGGCATAAGGATTCTCTTTATCCTTTGTTGTATAACGAATGGCATAGGCAAGGCCGAGGTGCCTGTCAATTATATTCCTCGTTCCATATAATGAAGCGCCCATTGCTACTGCTGAGAATGGGCTGTGATTATATATTGCATTCTTCTGCTGAAGTTCAGGGAAGATGGCCTCAATCTTTTCCTTAAATGACGGGATCAGGGAAGAGCCTCCTGTCAATATAACTGCCTCAATCTTTTCTTTTGTTACGCCAATCTTCTTTGCCCTGTGCAGGACATACAGCACAGCGCGGTCTACTGTTTTATAAAAATCGCGCTTAGCTAATATTTTTTCAAAATCATCTCTGCTGACTTTGCAGACCTCATTGCCATTCCATTGGAACGCAGCCTCCCTGCTGTTTGATAGGGCTATCTTTATCTCTTCAGCCTTGTTGATTATTTCTATTGAGGGGCGTTCATTGTCAATCCCCAATTTTCTTGATAGATGTTCTGCAAGCCAGATATCAATATCGCGGCCGCCCAGCATCTTTGACCTGTCAGGCTTTGCTATTACATGGACATCGTTCAAATTAAGCCTGAGCATCATTACGTCAAGCGTATTGCCGCCAAAATCAATCACCATGGCAATCCTGTCCCTTTCCTCTGCTACCTGATAGCCAATGGCTGCTGCGAGAGGCTCTTCAAGAAATTCTATTTCCACCCCGCTCATTATCCTTTGCATAATCTCTTTAAGATTCCTCTTGTAATCAGGAAAGCCGACTGGAACTGTAACATAAACTTTGTCTGCAATAATATTTGAGAATATCGAAAACCATCCGGGGTTTGCAATCTTTTTTTTCAGATGCTGATAGAGGATATTAATATACCTCTCCATGTATTCCCTTCCTTCAGGTCTTCCTTCTAAGAGCATCTTCTTAAAATCTGAAACTGGGCTAAGGGCAGATGCCTCGGTTCCAATGGTATTTGTCTTATTATCAAGGAGTGTCGGAATAATAGGGACATCGCCGTACTGTCTTGAACCAGCATCTAATAAAATAAATTCAGGCTGGCTGTCCCAGCGTTTTCTCATGATTACTGTATTTGTTGCGCCAATATCTATTGACAGGCACTCCTTTGCTGCTGATGCCTTTTTTATTTCAGGATAATGCACATCAGGGGTATAGAAAACCTCTTTTATAAATACAGGCCTCTCTATCTCGTTTCCATGATAGGTATTCTGAAGTCCTTCAAGCCGGTCAACTATCTTTTTACTGGCGAGCCTCAGCTCCTTTGGCTGAACCCAGACATGGATATAAGGCCTCA
>CAKKRA010000245.1:0-3439 GCA_919902475.1 Nitrospiria bacterium | reverse complement strand
AATAAACCGAATATCATTTAGCAGAAAACCAAATCTCTCAAGCTCCTTTGCAAGCATAACAGCATATTTTGTTTTTGTATATTTTGCCTTCTTGGATTCATTAATCCCCCTTTCCTCTGCAACAAGTATATAGTCAATAATCTCAGTTGCATTGATGTTTTTAATCATCATCCTCATTGAAAAGAGGCTGAGAATATCTTTTAATATCTGCTGAAGAAGGGGGAAAAACTCTGTGGCTATAGGTATATCATTTAGTACATCAATTAGGTTGTATGTTTTAACAAGAGGATCAATTATATCAGTTGCAGCCTTAAACGCCTTCTCCAGCGCCTTTAGAAGCAATGCCTGAAACTCAGGCGTCTTTGGAAGTTCATTTACTATATAAATAAGCGCATATTTTCTATAGGCCGGCTCCGGAATAACATCTGTTGCAGCAATTGCTGTTTCTATTGCATCTTTATATAATTTAAGAAACTCCCCTGTTTTAGGGAGCATCTTTGCTGCACCGAGGAGGGTGTACTGCCTGTAGAAGGAATAATCACTGCTCTTTGGAAGCCCCTTTGCAATGCCTTCAAGCTCTTTCTTGCTGTAATGCGCATGCTCCTTTAGATTCAGGGCAAGCCTCATTGCCTTAAGTCGTAACTGCCCGGCATCTGCTGTTTCAGGCAGTTCATTGGCTATGCAGAGAAGGGCATGTATCCTGTGCTGCATATCAGGGATTTCATCTGCTGCGTCAATGGCCTTATCTATAGCCTCTATATACAGGGCTTGGAATTCTGGTGTGTCTAAAAGCCTGCTGGCAATATTTAAGAGGAAATCTTTTTTATGTTTTGGTTCTTCAATATCCCTTATTGCATTGATAGCATCTTTTATGAAACTCAGCTTCTCTTCAACCGAATCTGAACTGTCAATCTTCTCTATGCAAGATCTTATATTAATCATCATCATTCCTGCTTGATATCAATCCTCCTGAATCCTGTTTCTCTGACTATCCCGTCCCTTCCAATGGTTATCTCCGCCTTTGCAGGCATATAAAAATCCCTTTGCATGTGTCTGCTGGTAAAAAAATGAAACCTCTGGTTTGTTGAGCCCCTTGCAAGAAGCGTAGCCTCTTTTTTTGATTCTTCGTATCTTCCGTCTATCAGCACATCTATAAATTCAAGGCAGGATTTGCAATCACTGTCTTTTTTCAGGTTATTGTATTCAAACCCTGTATAGACGACAGTGGTGAGATTATATGCGCGCCTCGCGGTCTTTAGAAGTAGATAAAGTCCTTTTGCCTGTAAAAAAGGCTCTCCACCGCTTACAGTTATGCCTTCAATACCCTTTCTTAGATGTTTCTTAAAGATATCTTCTGGTGTGTATAAATTTATTTTGTCAAAGGAATGGGTATCAGGATTAAAACAGCCATGGCAGTCCTGATTACAGCCTTGAAAGAAGATTACCATTCTGCTGCCAGGGCCGTTAACCCTTGAGGATGGTATTACTGAGTGGATATTAATTAAACTACTCATCTGCCTTTATCTTAATTCTCTCTTCTGCCTCAGCCTCTGTTTCATCCTTCACATCAAATTTCTCAACCATGCCGAGCAGTCTTGTCAGATGATTTGCCACATCCTTGCAGTCATTAAACACAGTGGAGTCTATCTCCACCTTTCCGTCTGAGGTGATTTTTATCTTTATCTTTTTGTCCATATCAGCCCTTCAAATGTATTATTATCTCCCCTGCCTCCTCGCCCTCTTTCGCAATCTCAAAATCAAGCGGCAGATTGTCCTTAATAGACTCATATGCATAGAACTGCTTAAGCCTGTTTGTAAATGAATTGGCAACTCTGGAGTCCCCTGACACCTCAAAATTATTCCCTGCCTTCTCTTTTGCGATAGTCAGTAGATCGCCTTCCCTGTCAATCTCTATCTTTTCCTTTCTTTCGTTTATCTGATAATTTGTAAGCTCACCCCTCCTCTTCAACTCCTCTAAGGCAGCTATAATATACTTTTTGTTTGCCAGCTCTGTTTTTATCTTTGCGTAAAAAGACATTATATCTCCTTCAGCTCAAGGGATTCTCATCAAAAAATCCTGTAATAGCATCGCAATTCATCAGGACATTGTCTTCAAGTCTTTTGACAAGGCGGTTCAATACCTCTTTATTCTTTGAGATGAACCCTTCTGTCTCTGTCTTTACATTGTCTAATATCTTCTGCACATCATCAAATATCTCCTTGCCGGATGTCAAGGCAAAGTCCTGCAATGCAATAAGGCTTGTGTTCTTTATGGCCTCGCCAAACCCGTATTCAACCACCATCTTCCTTGCAATAGCAGTCGCCTCCATTAAGTCGTGCGATGCCCCGACTGTCTTTGAGTCATTGCCGCATATCTCATCTTCAGCAACCATACCTCCCATGATAATCCCCATATTTTTTTCAAGGTCC
The DNA here is from genome assembly GCA_919902475.1 of Nitrospiria bacterium. GTDB lineage: Bacteria > Nitrospirota > CAKKRA01 > 9FT-COMBO-42-15 > 9FT-COMBO-42-15 > 9FT-COMBO-42-15. Next base: position 1,009 of record CAKKRA010000245.1, on the reverse strand, counting down.
CTTTTTGTAAAGAGGTTCTCCATTGTCTCATCCACAGGCAGATAAGCGTCAAAGTTCTTGTAATTGTCTATGCTCACAAACACAGGCGCCTTTTTAAAATGATGCCACATCATCAATGCATGGCCTGCCTCGTGGATTGCAATAATTCTCTTTTCTGAATCACCGAGCCTTTCTACCCTCTGCATAAATAATGATTTGGATGCAGGCCTTGCCCTCCTGTGGCTCCAGTTTCTTAATTCATCTATCTCCTCTTTTTTCAAGGCAGAGAGAGGAGTAATATTTCTTAAAGATGACAGCAGGACATTCTGTTCAGCCTTCAGATTGGAAAGGCCGTCAATAACCCTCTCTGCATCCTCTGCATCCTTTCCTTCATGAAACATATTAAATGTCGCAATAACAGCATCCTTTACTGCCTGCTCAATCTCTGCGCCTGTGTATCCCTGGCTGTTCTGCGCAAGCTCCTTAAGATTCAGATGATTAATATTCTGCCCCCTGTTCTCAAGGTGTATCTTGAATATCTCCTCCCTCTCGTCTGAGCTCGGCAGGTCAACAAAAAAGACCTCGTCATATCTTCCCTTTCTCCACAATTCAGGCGGCAGGTTTTTGGGATCATTTGCAGTTGCAATAACAAACACAGGCTTCTCCTTTTCCTGAAGCCATGTAACAAAGGTGCCGAACACGCGCAACTGCGTGCCTGAATCGCCCTGAAAGCCGCTTACTCCTCCAAATGCCTTGTCAATCTCATCTATCCATAAGATGCAAGGGCTGACTGCCTCTGCAAGCTGGATGCACCTTCTTATATTCTTTTCAGACTCGCCGACAGTTGAGCCAAAGAGCCTTCCAACATCCAATCTTAATAACGGGAGGTTCCAGATGCCTGCGAGCGCCTTGCAGCAGAGGCTCTTTCCTGAGCCGGGAACACCGATAAGCATAAGCCCCCTCGGCGTATCAAGACCGAGCGTATCAGCCTTTTCTTTGCTTAAACGGAATATATGCTCTCTTTCTATAA
>CAKKRA010000244.1 GCA_919902475.1 Nitrospiria bacterium | reverse complement strand
CCTTCTCCTTTGCAGCCTGAAGGTCTTTTTTATTTGCCTCTTTTAACACATCCGCCTGCTTAATAAGCTCATCAGCCGTCCTTATAAGGGCGCTGTTTTTTATATTGCTGTTAAGCCTTGCAAGCCTTAATGAAGCCTCTTTTGCATCCTGTGCTAATTTTAACATAGCAGATTTTATGGTCATGGCTCTCTCTCCTGTATCACCAAATTATCCCTGTGTATCACCTCATCAAAATATTTATATCCAAGGACCTTTTCTATCTCAGTTGTCTTTAAGCCCTTTATCCTCTTTATCTCCTCAGAGCTGTAATTAACAATCCCTCTGGCAATTTCCTTGCCATTTGGACTGACACAGCTTACAGCATCGCCTGAATCAAAATTCCCTTCAATGCCTGTTATGCCTGATGACAGCAGGCTCTTGCCCTTTTTTAGCAAAGCATTCTTTGCGCCATCATCCAATATCAGGCTTCCTGCAGGCCTTGTGGAAAATGCAAGCCAGTGCTTTCTGCTTGTCAGCCTCTCCTCCATCGGCAAAAAGAGCGTTCCAATATCCTCGCCGGAAAATATCTTCTTTAAGACATTCCTTTCCCTTCCATTTGCAACAATAGTCGGCACGCCAAAGTGCGCAGCCTTTTTTGCAGCCTCAAGCTTTGTCTGCATCCCGCCTGTGCCATAGATGCCGGATGTCCTGCCAGCAGCAGATACAAATTTGTCTATATCATCAACAACAGGGATAAGCTCTGCATCCTTATTTATCTTCGGGTCTTTGTTATAAAGGCCGTTGATATCAGTCAATATTACCAGCAAATCCGCCTCAACAAGGTTTGTAACCAATGCAGAAAGATTATCATTGTCCCCGAATTTTATCTCATCAACAGCAACAGTGTCATTTTCATTTATTATAGGTATTGCATTGTATTCTAATAAGGTCTGCAATGTATTCTTTGCATTCAAAAACCTGTGCCTGTCTGATAAATCATCATGTGTAAGCAGAACCTGTGCAACCCTTATCTTTAGCGGGCTGAACACCTTTTCATAGAGCGCCATAAGACTCCCCTGACCGATTGCTGCAACTGCCTGCTTTTCAGGGATGCTCTTTACCTTTTCTTTCAGGCCGAGCCTTTTCATACCAATGGCAATAGCGCCTGAGGAGACGATTACTATCTCTCTTTTGTCCGTTATTGATGAAACATCCTTTGCAAGATGTGAAAAGACTGACTCATCTACGCCATCATGCCCCTCTCCTGCAAGAACAGCGCTGCCAATCTTTATTACAATGCGCCTTGTCTTTTTTATAATATCCTTTCTAATCATCCTTCTTTGCCCTTTTTGCCTTTTGCTTCATAACCTCTTTTGAAAGATATTTTATCAATTCATCAACGCCCTTTTTTGTTGCTGCTGAAATTGGGAAAAACGGCAGTTTCTTTTTTTTGCAGTAATCCTTAAGCTGTTTTAATTTTTCATCTGATTCTGCTATATCCATCTTGTTCCCTGCAACTACCATCGGTTTTTTAATAAGCTCAGGGTTATATTTTTCTAATTCTGAATTAATGGTTTCAAAATTTTTTACAGGGTCCCTCGGCGTTTCAAAGGATATATCCACTAAATGCAGAAGCAGGGATGTCCTTTCCACATGCCTTAAGAACTGAAAGCCAAGTCCCCTTCCTTTATGCGCGCCTTCAATTAGCCCTGGGATATCTGCAATAACAAAGCTCCTGTACTCTCCGAGCTTCACAACGCCAAGGTGCGGCACAATAGTTGTAAAAGGATAGCTTGCAATCTTTGGCCTTGCCTCTGAAACAACAGAGATAAAGGTTGACTTGCCTGCATTAGGAAGCCCGACAATGCCGACATCTGCAAGAAGCTTTAATTCAAGCAGCAGCTCCTTTTCCTCTCCCTCTTCACCGGGCTGTGCAAATTTCGGCGCCTGCCTTATCGCTGTTTTAAAAAAGGCATTGCCTTTGCCGCCCCTGCCTCCTTTTGCAGCAATCACCTGCTGGCCGTCCTCAGTTAAATCAGCAATTATTTCTTTTGTCTGAATGTCTTTGACAATTGTGCCTGCAGGAACATTAATTATTAAATCAGAGCTGTTCTCGCCATACTGGTTCTTGCCCCTGCCGTCGCCGCCCCTTTTTACAATATACTGCTGTTTATATTTTTGGTCAAGGAGTGTGTTCAACTGGACAGACGCCCTTATAATAACATCGCCGCCCCTGCCTCCGTCTCCGCCGTCAGGCCCCCCGCGCGGCACATACTTCTCCCTGCGGAAACTTATGGACCCCCTTCCGCCATCCCCTGCCTTTATAAATATTTTTACCTGATCAACGAACTGCATTATGCCTCTTATTTAATAACAACAACATAGCCAAAGATAAATCTGTCATGCCCGAATGTCTCTGTCGGACATCCAGTCTTATGGATTCCCGCCAGAAACCTGCGGGAATGACATTTTCAGTACAAATTTTGAAACCCTTAACATGTATACCCTGTTATGGCCTACCCTATAATTCCGTGAGTATAATAGCACTAAACCTGCTGATTTGTAAACCCTGTTAAAAGGGACAGGAACTTTTAATTTATGATAGGTCAGCGAGGAGCATAAAGGGCGGTTAATGTTGCCTGATGATAAAAGCACTCATCGTCCATTGCCTAATACTGGTTTTCTTTTTTATTGTGTTCTAATTTTCCGGTTGCGCAGACCGTATGTTAGATTTATCAATCTCCCGCAAAAAATATTTCAGTAATTGGTGAGTCAAGCCTGTTATGCAGATTGTAGCCTTGATCTGGGGTATACCACCCAACCAATCCAAAGGGAGTTTTGATTAGATACGATTCCTTGTCTGCCAATAGAACTTCGATTTCTGTTCCAGATGGCAACACTGCTACAGGGCTCTTTGAATCGGGAGCGGAATATATCGTGAACTGTCTATTGGCCTTTGTCTTGATCCCAACATAAAAGAATGGTTGTTTAACGGTTTCCAGTTTATCACCAACCAAATGGAATTTCTTTCGCTCCTCGAACATACTATTTGCACGATTGGATACATATATATCACCATTTCCCGGAACGTATACCATCATTCCTGCGAAGGAACCTATAGGCTTGTTACCATTTCGGGTGATCATGGATACGGTGTAGCTTGGATCAAAACTTGGACCCCCGCTGTATTCAATGATGTACTCGTCCTTCGTTCGTGCATCAATTCTAGTTTTGAGCACTTCCATCGAAGGAAAGTCTCCTTTTCCTGGTCTGTTAAGAATGGTTGAGGTCTTTTTGTCGTACCAGATACCAATTTTTCCTACAGCCGGGTGTCCATCAAGAGAAAACCACTCCAAACCACGAAACGATGCTGGCGCATCTTCTTTGATGACTCCATCATACTCAATCAGTACGTTGCTATACCCTGTTTTAGGCGTATAGAGAAATTGGATCATCACCTGCTTTCCTTGCCACTTTCTTATGGTTTTTCTTTTTGTGTATTGGTTTGTAACATCAACAGGCGCACCTGTACCGTACTGCTTGCGTAGGTATTCCAACAAAGCGTCCTTGTCGCGTGAATCCGAAGAGGTTAAAAAAACACTATGAAACCTGCCTTTATAGAATGTGTAGCGGATTTCTTTTAACTTGATGCTACTGTAGTGGAGGTCCTCATTAATTCGGACATACGACTCTTCAACCAAACCCCTTTGGCCATCCCAAATATCCTTTAATTCATGGCGATGTTTTGATAGTGAATCACCCCACTTAATTTCTCTAAAACCATCAGGTTCGTTAGCCAAGTCAGCTATTGCCGGGTCAGCATTTACTATCGCCCACAACGAGAAAACAACTGCCAGTTTTTTTAAAAGCATCAGTATTCTCCCGAATAACCTAACAAGTTATTATATACTTTCTGTCTTTTACCAAAAATATCCCTAAAATTACAACAAAAAGCATTAAAAAGCAATAAAATATTGGCGGAAGTTAGAAAGCTGCCTATATTATTTCCGACTAACATTGCTTTTGACATGAGAGACAGAAAAAGAGATATTTCTCAATGATTGATATCCCCTACTGTTTTTTTTGGAGAAACTATGCATCGCAGTAAAGTTTCTGAGGGCTTTGGTAAGGTTAGAATCATCTTGACATACCATCTTCTCAGAGATAAAATGAAAATAAGCCCAAGGA
>CAKKRA010000243.1 GCA_919902475.1 Nitrospiria bacterium | reverse complement strand
TATCGCCTGCATCAAGCGCCTTTAGTATATTTGCCTTTAAAAGCCCATAATCATCTTTGACAATTGCCCAGCGAACTGCTTCACAGCCCCACTCCTCTGCCATGCCGCCAAGTATGCTTGAATTATATTCTATTATGCCGCCCCTTTCCAATTTTGTGCCGGGCTCTATTAACTCAGTGCCTGTGGGGATTATTACTATCTTAGGCCTTCTTCTTACTGAAATCTTTGTTATGCCGCCGGCAAGCATTGCGCCCATATCAACAGGTCTGATTTTATGATTCTCCGAGAGTATCAGCTCAGTTGCAACAATATCCTCGCCGATCGTCCTTACATGCTGCCATGGTGTAGCAGGCTTTATTATCTCAATCTCATTGTCAGATACCTTATTAACATCCTCAATCATTATAACTGCATTAAACCCCTCAGGCATAGGATCGCCTGTGTCAACCTCTACAGCCTGTTCGCCTATCTTTAAAATCTTTGGGGATGTCTCTGATGCGCCAAAGGTATCAAAAAATCGTACTGCAACACCATCCATTGCAGCACAGTGGTAAAAGGGGGATGAAATATTGGCAGATACCGCCTCTGCTGTGACCCTGCCCTGCGATGACCAGACAGGTATCTCCTCGCCTTTTAAAGGGGTAAGTAAACCATACTCTCTTAATTTTTCTTCCCAAAGTTTTAGTGCATCACCAAAAGGAAGGTTATCAAGATATATCTGGCGTCTCACCTTTTGTTCCTTTGTAACGAAAGTCTCCACAATAGTCCTTTGAAGTGTATTGCTTTTAATACATCTCTGGATATTTTAATATCATAGTTTTACATTAAAATCATTTGAATTTCAAGAACTTTATTAAAAAAAAGTCCTAAGAGCAGCAAAATGATTCCTTAGATATAAAAGCAATAATTGTGCCTGTAAAATATTGAGGCTAAGATTAATGAGCTGTCCTATGATAAAAGATTTGAAATATAAGGTAAGAAATAAATTGGCGGGGACGACGGGGCTCGAACCCGCAACTTCCGCCGTGACAGGGCGG
>CAKKRA010000242.1 GCA_919902475.1 Nitrospiria bacterium | reverse complement strand
ACAACGTCGTGCTACGCGCCGGCCTGCTTATTGGTGTGCTCGGCGGCTTTACCACGTTTTCCTCGTTTTCCATCGAGACCTTCAACCTCATCGAGCAGGGAGCGCACCTCAAGGCGCTCGCCAATATGGCGCTGAGTCTGGTCCTCTGCGTCGGCGGCACCTGGCTCGGTGTGATTATCGGGAGACAGCTATGAAACATAGTGACGTGACCATGGTGCGTATCTACCTCACCGAGGCGGAGAAGACGCTCAAGACGCTGCTCGCCAAACTGCACGACGAGGAAAAAGTGCGCGGTGTGACGGTGTTCCGCGGAATCAGTGGTTTCGGCCGTTCCGGCAAGGTACATTCCTCGACGCTGCTCGACCTTTCGCTCGATCTCCCGGTCGTGGTGGAATTTTTCGACGAGCCGGCCAAGGTCGGGCGCATCCTATCGCATCTGAAAGGTATCCTGCCGTCGGGGCACGTGGTTTCCTGGCCCGCGAAAGTAAATGAAAGCTGACAACGGATAACGAATCATGCTCGATCCCAAGCTGCTCCGCACCGACATTCAAACTACAGCGAAGAAACTTGCACGCCGTGGCTTCATGCTTGATGTCGATCAGCTCGTGCTTCTTGCCTTAGAGGAGAGACGCAAACATGTGCAAGTCACAACACAACAGCTGCAGGCTGAGCGTAACGCCAAGTCCAAGGCGATTGGCATGGCTAAGGCCAGAGGCGAAGACACTGCGACGTTAATGCAGGAAGTCGCCGGTATCGGCAGCGCGCTCAAACAGGCAGAGGCTGATCTGGAAGGAATTCAGGCTAAGTTTACACAGATCGCGCTCGGCATCCCGAATATCCCACACGACTCGGTGCCGGATGGCATGAACGAGGAGGCTAACCAGGAAATCCGACGTTGGGGCGAGCCGCGCCAGTTCGATCTCAAACCCAAAGACCACGTCGATCTGGGCGCAGCGCTGGGCATGATGGATTTCGATGCCGCCGCCAAGATTGCCGGCGCGCGGTTCGTGGTCATGAACGGCCCGCTGGCGCGTCTGCATCGCGCGCTGATCCAGTTCATGCTCGATCTGCACACGCGTGAGCACGGCTACATAGAGACTTATGTGCCGTATCTTGTCAATTCGGACAGTCTTCGAGGTACCGGTCAGTTACCGAAATTTGAACAGGACTTGTTCGTAGTTCAATCCGGCGATGCTGGACAAGCGATGGCCACGATGGCAGCGGGCAAAGGCCCTCTCTATTTAGTTCCCACCGCTGAAGTCCCGGTGACCAACATCGTGCGCGACGTTATCGTCGAGGCGAAATACATGCCGCGCAAATATGTCTGCCACACGCCGTGCTTCCGCAGCGAGGCTGGTTCCTACGGCAAGGACACGAAAGGCATGATCCGCCAGCACCAGTTCGAGAAGGTCGAGCTGGTTCAGGTAGTACGACCGGCGGACTCCTACAAGGCGCTCGAAGAGTTGACCGGCCATGCGGAAGAGGTGCTCAAGCGCCTGGAGCTGCCGTACCGGGTCATGACGCTGTGCACCGGCGACATGGGCTTCGCCGCCGCCAAGACCTATGACCTCGAAGTCTGGTTGCCAGGACAGCAAAAGTACCGCGA
>CAKKRA010000241.1:197-14139 GCA_919902475.1 Nitrospiria bacterium | reverse complement strand
GCGCAAGCCGGAAGGTCCGGCACGCATTTTATTAATGATCGCAGCCAAACATCCAGAGGCTTTGCTTGATCTTATGACTAACAAAAAATCAAAAAAAGCAGCTTAGCAATCTTAAGGTTGAACCCAAGAGCATAATCTGATAAAAGGACAATTCATAATGCATTTCCTGATAGGAGATTTAAGCCATGAAACTTAATTATTACCCAGAAACAGATTCCCTTTACATTGATTTATCAGAAAAGCCAAGTGCGGAGAGTGTAGAGGTTTCTGAAGGCATTGTTCTTGATTATGATGCTGAAGGCAATCTGGTTGGTATTGATATTGATAATGCGAGCAAAAAGGTTCAGCTAAAAGAACTCTCCCTTTCTAAACTACCAGCAAATATTCACGCTATATCAGTTTAATAAGCAGAATAATGGGGTCAGACTGGTTTAAATAAGTCACTTGTTGGTTGTCGTTCATACGGAATGACTTGGAAAAACAAGAATAATAAGCGCAAGGCGCGCAACAAGACAAGAAAGTAAAATATATGAAGACGGTTAAACATGAAGAAATGCGTAAGGAGTACAAGCGGAAAGATTTGGGCAAGGGAGTAAGAGGCAAATATTATATAGAATACAAAAAAGGATCCAATCTTATTTTTTTGAGTCCTGATGTTGCTACAGTATTTCCTGATGACGCTTCGGTCAATGAAGCTCTGCGTAGCTTGATGAAAAGAGCACGCCAATCAACAGGTCTAACAAAACGCTTTGCCTGACCGCTATTCCGCTGCGCTTCATAGCCTCAGTGACCTAAGTCATTATAACACTAACCAAATCATACTCAAGTCTGCTATAATATTTCCATACCAAAGACTGGAACAGCAAAATTAAGAAAAACGCTGCAGTGTATTGAAGAATTAGTGAAAAACAGTAAAAAGGCTGCTACGCTTTTTGGAGGATAATATGGAAATCCTTAAAGCAGTAAAAGAGAGAAGGAGCATAAGAAATTTTCAGAAAAAAGAGATTCCAGAGGATGCTGTTGACAAGCTAATTGAAGCCATTATATGGGCGCCGAGCGCAGGGAATCTTCAATCAAGGAAATTCTATTTTGTAAAGAGTGCTGAGCTTAAGCAGCAGCTTGTTAGCGCTGCCTTTGGCCAAAACTTTATTGCAGAGGCGCCTTTAACAGTTGTCGCCTGCACAGACAGCAAAATCTCCAAAAGATACGGTGACAGAGGCACACATCTATATTCCATTCAGGATGCATCTGCAAGCATAATGAACTTGATGCTTGTGGCACATGAGCTCGGCCTCGGCACAGTATGGGTCGGCGCATTTGATGAATGGCGCGTGTTTGAAATATTACAGATGCCTGACAACTTAAGGCCTGTTGCTATCATCCCTGTCGGCTATCCAGCGAAAATACCTTCCGCCCCTCGCAGGGTGTCAAAAAACGAGGCAGTAAAGATTAGATATTAAAGCACTGTATCGTCCCTGAACTTTCCTTTTATTGGCTTAAGCTCCTTAAACTCTGGCTTCTCTCTCGTTCCAGTATTCAGTAAAAGATAGATGCGAGGCTGCTCATTTTCTTTATTAGACACTACAAGATCTGTTTTACCATCATCATTCCAGTCTAACGCAATAACTGATGCTGGGCTTGGGAGTTTTAGCTCTTCGTTATTTACCTGAAGGGCAAGGGCATTACCAAACTTCGGAAATTTTATATCTCCTTCATTAATAAAGATATATATTTTGCCATCCGATGAACCGCATATAACATCAAATTTTCCATCACCATTCCAATCAACTATAAACGGTCTTGCGTAACCAGTAACTCTAATTGACGTCTTTATTTCATCATCTAAAAATCGTGGATAAGCGTCATTGCCCTTGTTAAGGAAAATAAAGACTTTACCGCTTGAACTACCTGCCAATATGTCCTTTTTACCATCCGCATTCCAGTCTACTGTCACAGGAGAAGAATTAAAACCAACATCAAGGTCTTCGTCATTCAATTTTATCTCATCTGCAAATACTGGATTTAAATTTTCTCCCTTATTAATAAAAATAGACACTGTTCCTGGCTTTGCGCCTACGAGGACATCCTTTTTGCCGTCATTATTCCAGTCAACTATAAAGGGTTTAGAATACTTGATTACTTTCACACCAAAAATCTCTATTGCCTTATCAAATAGCGGTTCTTGATTTGTCCCTGTATTAAGATATACATAAACTTGGCCGCTGGCTGAGCCTGCTATGATATCCTTTTTGCCGTCGCCATCCCAGTCAAAGGGATTAATTTTAAGTATCGGCTTTTTTGCTTGCGCAGAAGGAGTCCCTTCCTTCTTTTGCATTTCCGAAATCTTTTCATCAGACACCCCTGCTTTCTTTAGCAGTTGAACCTCCTCAGGTGTTAAGGCATAAACAGATATCGAATAAACAGCAATAAATAACAAAAAGATAAACAAGAAATAAAACCTTTTCACAATTGCCACCCTCCCTGTTCATTAGAATAAACTACCTTATTACTGAACATAAAGCCATCCTTTGCCTTGAATCTCTACACCATTTTGTATTTGTTTTTTTATAAAATCCGCTATATCATCAGCCAGCTCCTCAATAAGTTGTTCCATTCCTTTGATTGAATGTCTCTTGTATTCAAAAACGGCGAGCTCCTTTTTGTCTTTTACCCTGATGATCTTTCCCTCCACAGCGAGCGTGGTCCAGGAAATTGGCTTGCATCTGCCCTCAACTACAAGGTCTGTATCTGGCGTATCTGTTTGAGAGGTCATCTCTACTTGTGAAAATTTTTTGGACCTTCTTAGTTTATCTTCTATTTTTGCTGCTAAGTCATATCCAAAGTTAAGAGACTTGCCTGTGTTATACTCTGTCTCCTGTATGGAAAATTCTCGTACAGATATAGATAACGTTCTAAGGTCTATTGGCTTGGAATTATCCAATGCCCGTGGACCAGCACATCCAATAGTCCATAAAACAATAACCGCTGCAGCAAATAAATTCAATTTCTTTTTCATGGCCTCTTCTTTATAATTATTAGTTATTTTGCGGATAATCTGAACAAGAGAACGCCCCTCTATCTTCAAAGCATGCTTCGCTTATTAAAGCACTGTATCGTCTTTGAACTTTCCTTTTATTGGCTTTAGCTCCTTAAACTCTGGCTTCTCTTTTGTCCCTGTGTTAAATAACAGATAGATACCGAGGGGAATAATATTTTTACGGTCTGGGATTGACCCCTCTTCAACTACCTCTTTATTAGAAACAAGAATGTCCATCTTTCCGTCATCATCCCAATCTACAGCAATAACAGATGTTGGAGTTGGAAGTTTAAGCTCCTTATTGTTTACATGAACGGTCTGTGCATTGCCGAATTTAGGGTTTTTGCTGTCACCTTCATTAATAAAGACATAAACCTTGCCATCTATTGAACCGCATATTACATCAAATTTACCGTCGCTATTCCAGTCAGCAATAAATGGCGTGGCATAGTCTTTTACTTTAATAGGCAATTTCATGCCCTTTGAGGAAAATGAAGGCATATTGTTCGTGCCAGTATTTAGAAAAAGATAGATGCCACCCTCCTTTTCTCCTACCACTAAATCCTTTCTTCCATCACCATTCCAGTCAACCATTGCAGGTGAAGAGAAAAATCCAACATCAAGTTCTCCTTCGTTTAATTTCAACTCGCCACTAAATATCGGCTGCTTATTATCCATACCGTTAATAAAAACAGTTATCTCTCCTGACCTTGAACCTGCAATGATGTCCTTTTTTCCGTCGCTATTCCAGTCCACCACGTAAGGATCGCCAAATCTCATTACCTCTGCCCCATCAATTTTTGCTGCTTTATCAAAAATGGGCTCTTTGTTTGTACCTTTATTAAGATAGACATAAACCTGGCCACGGTGTGAACCGGTAATAATATCCTTCAAGCCATCCTCATTCCAGTCAAATGCATTAATCGGAGGGGGCGAGGCGTACTGCGGCGAAGTAGCCCCCTCCTTTTTCTGCATCTCCAAAATCTTTTCATCAGAAACACCCGATCTTTTTAATAATAAAATCTCCTCTGGTGTAAGCGCATAAAGTGGTGAGTAGAAAACAAAAAACAAAAGAAACAAGATAAAAGAAATGCTCTTTCTCATTACCGCCTCCTTTTTGTTATGATTTTTTGCTATCTTGATTATTAGAAGGGTTATTTTTCGTTGAATTAAATCACACTTTTAAATAACCGTCAAGAAAATCTTGCTGGTTAAGAAAGTTTTTACTATTAGCTTGGGGGCCTTTTTCCTGCAATCTGCAGACGGTTAAGCGCCTTTTGCAGGCTCTCTTTTGCCTTTTCAAAGTCTGCCTCTTCAGGGCCTTTTGCAAGCACCTCTTCTGCACGCTTTTTTGCCTCTTCTGCCCTTGTTAAATCAATCTCCTCTGCCTTTTCTGCTAACTCTGCAAGTATTACTACCCTGCTGCCGGTTATCTCTGCATAGCCCCATCCTATGGCAAGTGAGCAAAAGAGATTGTTCTTTTTATAGCGGAGCTCGCCGATAGTAAGCGTGGTTAATAAAGGTATATGGCCCGGCAGGATGCCCAATTCACCCTCTATGCCCGGGCACACAACCTCTTCAACTTCCTCGTGCATAATTAATCTATTAGGCGCAACAATCTCTAATAATATCTTATCTGCTGCCATTTAACCCCTTTTATGTCCAAGTTTTTCTGCCTTTTCAACAACCTCTTCTATTGTGCCGACCATATAAAATGCCTGCTCAGGCAAATCATCATATTTTCCTTCAACCACTTCTTTAAAACCCCTTATAGTATCAGCAGTTTTTACATATTTACCCGGTGTGCCTGTAAATGCCTCTGCTACATGGAACGGCTGTGATAGGAATCTTTGTATCTTTCTTGCCCTTGCTACTATTAGTTTATCCTCTTCAGAAAGTTCATCCATACCAAGTATGGCAATAATGTCTTGAAGGTCTTTGTATCTCTGCAATACTACCTGAACAGACCTTGCTATTTTATAATGCTCTTCACCTATAATCCTCGGATCCATAATCCTTGATGTTGAATCAAGGGGATCAACTGCCGGATAGATGCCGAGCTCTGCAAGCGACCTTGAAAGAACGGTTGTTGCATCAAGGTGCGCAAAGGTTGTTGCCGGCGCTGGGTCTGTTAAATCGTCAGCAGGCACATATACTGCCTGAATGGATGTAATGGAGCCCTTTTTTGTTGTTGTAATCCTCTCCTGCAGGTCGCCCATCTCTGTGCCGAGGTTCGGCTGATAACCAACTGCAGAGGGCATCCTTCCGAGAAGCGCAGAGACCTCTGAGCCTGCCTGTGTAAATCTGAACATATTATCAATAAAGAGCAGGACATCCTGCCCCTCTTCATCCCTGAAATATTCTGCAACAGTGAGTCCTGAAAGCCCGACGCGGAGCCTTGCGCCTGGCGGTTCATTCATCTGGCCGTAGACAAGCGCTGTCTTGCTCAGAACGCCTGATTCCGTCATCTCCATCCACAGGTCATTCCCCTCCCTTGTCCTCTCGCCAACGCCTGAGAACACAGAAAACCCGCCGTGCTCTGTAGCAATGTTATGGATGAGCTCCATAATAACAACGGTCTTTCCAACGCCTGCGCCGCCGAACAGACCTGTCTTTCCGCCTCTTGCATACGGTGCAAGCAGATCAACAACCTTAATGCCTGTTTCAAAGAGCTGTGTAGAGGGCTCCTGCTCAACAAATGGGGGCGCAGGTCTGTGAATAGGATATCTCTTTTTTGCGTTTACAGGCCCCTTGTTATCTACCGGCTCGCCAATAACATTCAGAAGCCTGCCGAGCGTCTCCCTTCCAACAGGCATTGATATAGGCTCTCCCATGTCCTTTACCTTCATGCCCCTGACAAGGCCGTCTGTAGAGGACATTGCAATTGCCCTTACCCTGTTTTCGCCAAGATGCAGGGCAACCTCTAATGTAAGGTCTATTGCAGGGCTTCCTGCTGCCTTATCCTCTTTCTCTTCAATCTTTAGGGCATTCAAAAGGGCCGGCAGTTTTCCTACTGGAAATTCTGCATCAATTACCGGCCCGATAACCTGAATTATTTTTCCATCTGCCATTTTATTTTCTCCTTAAATAAAAATTTTATTTCAGCGCCTCTGAGCCGTTTATAATATCCATCAGCTCTTTGGTAATCATTGACTGCCTTGTCCTGTTATAAACAAGGGTAAGCTTTTTAATCAGCTCCTTTGCGTTTTTGGTTGCAGCCTCCATTGCAGTCATCCTTGCGCCATATTCACTGGCATTTGATTCAAGGAGGATGCGGAATGTCTGCACCTCAATATGCTTTGGAAGGAGGCTGTGCAATATTACCTTGGCTGACGGTTCAAAAATATAGTCAGCAGCAAATCCGATTTCTGTCTGCACTGACGGCTCTATTGGCAGAAGCTTCTCAATAATTACCCTCTGCTGCATTGCGGATTTGAATTCATTATAAACAACATAGAGCTCATCAAAAAGCCCCTTTTCATAAGACTCTACAATATCTATGCCTATCTCTGATGCGTTTTGATAAGAGAGCCTGTCAAAGATTCCTGCAAGGGTCTTTCTAATCTCAAAATCCCTGCGCCTGTAAAAATCCCTGCCCTTTCTGCCTACTGCATTTAATGTAATTTCGCAGCCCTCTGCCCTTTTCTCCCTTAAAAACTCAAAGGACTTCCTTATGATGTTTGCATTAAAAGCGCCGCACAGCCCTCTGTCAGAGGTGACAATCATTACCTCTATCTTTTTATTGCCCCTCTTTGCAAGCAATGGATGGCTCTCGCGCTCAACCCTTGCAGACAGGTTTCCAAGAACAGAAAGCATCTTCTGCGCATACGGCCTTGCCTCAAGAATCTTGTCCTGCGCGCGTTTCAGCTTTGCTGCAGCCACCATCTTCATTGCCTTGGTAATCTGCTGTGTATTCTTTACGCTTCCGATCCTTCTTTTTATGTGCTGTAGATTCGGCATATTAAATCAATTATTGCTGAAAGCTCTTTTTAAATTCCTCTACCATTGCCCTTAATTTTGCCTTAAGGTCGTCATCAAGGGTCTTCTTTTCCTTAATCTCTTTCTTTATATTTTCATATTTTGCATCAACAAACTTCATCAATTCCTTTTCAAATTTTCTTATATCAGATGTGGGGATATCATCTACATATCCGTTTGTTCCTGCGAATATTGCTATAACCTGATGCTCAACAGGGCATGGCTGATACTGGTCCTGCTTTAAGAGCTCTACCATCCTCTCGCCCCTCGCAAGCTGGGCCCTTGTTGTCTTATCAAGCTCGCTCCCGAATTGGGCAAAGGCTGCCATCTCCCTGTATTGCGCAAGGTCAAGCCTTAATGTTCCTGAAACCTGTTTCATTGCCTTAATCTGCGCAGCGCCGCCGACACGGGATACTGAAAGGCCGACATTAACAGCAGGCCTTATTCCTGAATAAAATAAATCAGTGCCAAGATATATCTGGCCGTCTGTAATAGAAATGACATTTGTAGGTATATATGCAGAGACATCGCCTGCCTGTGTTTCTATGATTGGAAGGGCTGTCAATGAACCACCGCCCTTTTCCTTGCTTAATTTTGCTGCGCGTTCCAATAAACGGGAGTGGAGATAAAAGACATCGCCTGGAAAGGCCTCGCGGCCAGGGGGTCTTCTTAACAGCAGTGAAAGCTGTCTGTATGCAACTGCCTGTTTTGAAAGGTCGTCATATATAATCAGGGCGTGCTTCCCATTGTCCCTGAAATATTCACCCATTGTGCAGCCTGTATACGGCGCTATAAACTGCAGTGATGCGGTCTCGCTTGCAGTTGCAGCTACAATAATGCTGTATTCCATTGCCCCATAATCTTCAAGGCTCTTTACCACACTCGCAACAGTGGAGCGCTTCTGTCCAATTGCAACATAGATGCAGATCACATTCTCTCCCTTTTGATTTAAGATGGTGTCAATTGCAATTGCCGTCTTTCCTGTCTGCCTGTCGCCTATAATCAATTCCCTCTGTCCTCTGCCAATGGGTATCATTGTATCTATTGCCTTAATGCCTGTCTGAAGGGGCTCGCGCACAGACTGTCTGTCAACAATTCCCGGCGCTATAACCTCAATTTTTCTATTTTCCTTTGCCTTGATGGGGCCCTTGCCGTCAATGGGCTGGCCAATGGCATTTACCACGCGGCCTACAATCGCATCGCCGACAGGCACCTCAACAATCCTGCCTGTTCTTTTTACTATGTCTCCTTCTTTTATATTCCTGTCCTCGCCAAGAAGAACAACGCCGACATTGTCCTCTTCAAGGTTAAGGGCAATCCCGTATACACCGCCGGGAAATTCCAAAAGCTCGCTTGCCATGGCATTTTCAAGGCCGTAAACCTTTGCTATGCCGTCGCCGACCATCAGAACAGTGCCGACCTCTTTTACCTCAATCTCCTTCTCAAAATCGGCAAGCTGACGTTTTATTATCTCACTAATCTCTTCTGCCTTAATCTGCATATTATCACCTCTTTAAAAGTAATCTGTTTTTTACGTTCTCTAACTGCGTTTTAATGCTGCCGTTATAAACAAGGCTGCCCACCTGTATTATTACGCCGCCTATGATTGAGGCATCAACCTTTTCCTCAAGCTCAATATCCTTTTTTGTAATATCGCTCAGCCGGCTCTTTATCTTTGAAAGGCTTGCATCCGGAAGGCTTGCTATTGTGGTTATCATTGCCCTTTTTTTATTCTGCTTCTCAATAATAAGCATTGAAAGGCTTTCTACAATCTCTTTCAAGTATTTTATCCTGTCCTTTTTTAAAAGAAGCCTTATAAAGTTTTTTGCAATATCCGTCCCCCCGAGTTTTTGAAGCGCGCCTGTTAAAATCTTTTCTTTACCCTCTTTGCCAAATATTGGATTGAAAAGAAAATTCTTTATCTCCCTGTTTGTCTCAATTAAATTGGAGAGCATTTCAAGTTCATTTTTTACCGCCTCTCGCTCCTTATCATTTTTTGTTATTGAAAAGAGCGCCTTTGCATAGCGTCTTGCAATTATATCCTTTATCAAGGCCTTCTCTCTCCAATCTTAATTATATATTCTTCAATCAATTTGTCCTGTTCTTTGCTGCCAAGATCTTTTTTTATCTTCTTTTCCGCAAGCCCCATTGCAAGATTAACTGCCTCTATATACAGCTCCTCTTTTGCCTTTGCTAATTCCTGCTCTATCCTGCCCTTTGCATGGGTTTCAAGCCTCTGCCTTGCCTTATTGCCCTCTTCAATCAACAAAGTCTTTTCCCTTTCGCCCCTCATCCTTGCATCTTCAAGTATTGCCTTTATCTCCTCTTCCTTTTTGTGTATCCTCTCTTCAATCTCTGTGAGCCTCTTTTTTGCCGCTGACTTTATCTCTTCTGCCTCCCTTAACTGCCTTTCAACCTCAATCCTTCTTTTAACAAGAAGTCCCTTTCCGAATTTGAGCAGAAGAAATCCAAGCACGCCTGCCAGAACCGCAAAATTTATTATCCTGAACAACCAGTCTGATATTGTAGCAGGCGCATGCCCTGCCTCTCCGCCTGTGCTTACTGCATAGGCTATTTGAGGAAATAATAAGATAGTTGTAAGCAATATCCTTTTCATTATGCCTTTGCTGTTTTTTCCTTTTTAGTCTTTGCACTGCTGAACATCTTTGAGGTAATCTCTGATGCTACCATCTCCGCGTCCTTTAATAATATCTTCTTTGCTTCAGAGGCGCTCTTCTCAATTTCTTTCACACCCTTTTCAATAAGCAGACTGCCCTGCTCCTTTGCTGCCTCAACAATCTTCATCTGCTCTGCCATACCCTGCTGCCTTAGGTCAGAAAGCGCAGATGATGCCTTTTGTTTTGCCTGCGCAAGCTCGCCTTCTATCATTTTTAAGGCAGCCTCGGCCCTATCCTGCGACTCTTTTGCTTCATTAAGATGGCCTTTGATGATTGCCTCTCTCTTTTCAAGGACATCTTTCAAAGGTTTAAAGAAAAACCTCTGCAAAATGAACATGAGCACCAATAAATTGATTATCTGAATAATAAGGGTTCCGTTTATTTGAATGGGCGGCATGCCTATGGAAATATAATTAGTCAGCCGTTCAATGAATGTTTCATTTGCCGCTGTCATAGTATTAGGACGCGTTCCTTTCGAATTAATTATAGTATAAATATTTTTAATAAGGCTATTAGCACAGAAAATTGTTTCAAAATTAGCATATTATTAAAAAAGATTCAAGGATTTTTTGGGATTTTCTATGAAATTATCCCTCCGCCTATTACAATGTCATTATCATAAAACACAACCGACTGTCCTTTAGCAATTGCCCTCTGCGGCTCTTTGAATTTTACCTTAATCTTGCCCTCATCATAAGGCTTGATTTCAGCAGGCACTGCAGGGTTGCGGTAGCGTATCTTTGCAAACACATCCATTGGCGCAGCAAGCCTTTCAATTGCAATTAGATTTATATCCTCTGCAATCAGCTCATCTTTAAATAATTCATCTTCATCGCCAAGTATTACCCTGTTGCTTTTTGCATCAATATCAACAACATAGAGTCTTTTGCTTGATGAAATACCTAAACCCCTTCTCTGGCCGATGGTATAGAAGGCTATGCCTTCATGCCTTCCAATCACCTTGCCTGTTGTATCTACGAACTCACCTGTTTTTTTTGCCTCTGGCATCCTCTCTTCTAAGAAACCTCTGTAATCCTCTTCTTCAGCATCTGTAACAAAACATATCTCCTGACTCTCTTTGCCTTCAGCGCCTGGAAGCCCCATTTCCTTTGCTATTTCAATAACCCTTTCTTTTTTTAATCCTCCGATAGGAAATATCACAGAGCCGAGCTGCTCCTGATTTAAACGGTACAAAAAGTATGACTGGTCTTTTTTTGAATCAATCCCTTTTTTAAGGATATATCTGTTAATGGCTGGATTAAAATCTGTTCTTGCATAGTGGCCTGTTGCAAGCCTTTCTGCGCCAAGCTCTCTTGCCTTTTTCAGAAGCAGCCCGAATTTTATCTTCTCATTGCATCTGATGCACGGATTCGGCGTTCGGCCTGAAAGATATTCTTTGCAAAAGTCATCTATTATCTCTTTTTCAAATTCTTCCTGAATATTTATAACTGTAAAGGGAATGCCTATTTTTTGCGCAGCCTCCCTTGCGACATCTGCCTTGCAGCATGCGCGCTCATACCACTCAATCCCTCTCTTTGGGTCTCCCCTCCAGAGCTGGAGTGTTATTCCGTGAAGCTCATGCCCTTCCTTTTTCAGAAGGGCTGCTGTAACAGAGCTGTCCACCCCTCCGCTCATCCCAATAACAATCTTCAATCAGCGCCCTTGACTCCTGCTATCCTTATACCCTTTTCAGGTGTAATCTGGCTGACCTTCTTCTCTTCCTTTGCAAGCATATCGCACTTGCCGTCAAAGCGCACGCCCTCTTCAATTATCAGGACAGGTGTTTTTATCGTGCCGATTATGGTTGCCGGCGCAAGGAGATGGGCCTTGTCCTTTGAATTTATATTCCCTGTTATCTTGCCGCCGCAGACAAGTGTTCCAACTGCCACCTCTGCATTTATTACAGCAGACTCTCCGACAACAAGCGTCCCCTTTGTTATAATCTCTCCTTCAACCTTTCCATCTATGCGCACTGTGCCTTCATAGCTTAAAACACCCTTGAACTCTGTCCCTTTGCCAAGAAAGGCAATTATCTCCTCTGTGCCTGTAAGACCAGCCTCGCCTTCTTTTATCTCTTTCTTGAACATCAGCGCCTCCTTTTTATTTTAATAAAATTTCAACAATTCGTTGCAGGTCCTCTTTTGAATAATAATCTATTTGTATCTTCCCGCCCTTCTTTGCCTCTGTAATGTGAATCTTTGTGCCCAAGGTCTTTCTCAGGCTCTCTTCAACAGCAAGAATCTCATCCCTTTTTTTGTGTTTCTTCTTTGCAGGCTGATGCGTCCTCCATTTGGCAATAAGCGCCTCTGTCTCTCTTACAGAGAGCCCTTTGTCAATTATAATGCCTTTAGCCCTTATCTGGTCATCAGCAGAGGGCAGTCCCAACAGCGTCTTTGCGTGGCCCATTGAGATAGTCCCTTTTGATATCTCATCCCTTACATCCTTTGGAAGATTAAGAAGCCTCAAAAAATTTGTTATTGTAGAGCGCTCCTTGCCAACCCTGTGCGCAACATCTTCCTGTGTAATATTGAATTCCTTTATCAGCCTTTGATATGCAACTGCAGTTTCAATTGGATTAAGGTCCTCCCTTTGAACATTCTCAATTAAGGCAATCTCCATTGCCTCTCTGTCAGAGGCATCCTTTATTACAGCAGGTATCCTTATAAAACCTGCCATCTGTGCAGCGCGCCATCTTCGCTCGCCTGCGATCAGCTCGTAGCCGCCGTCAGAAGACTTGCGCACAGTAATGGGCTGGATTACGCCATTGACCTTTATTGACTCTGAAAGCTCTGATAAGGCAGTGTCATCAAAGACCTTTCTCGGCTGATACCTGTTTGGCGTTATCCGCGCAATATCAAGTTCAGCAATGCTGCTGCTCTCTGCCCTGCTGAGTATGGATGTATCAGGTATTAATACACCCAGTCCTTTTCCTAATGCCTTTCTCTGCTGCATCTCTCCATCACTTCCTTTGCAAGTTGTAGATATGACTGTGCGCCCTTTGATGCAATATTATAAAGAACAACAGGTTTGCCAAAGCTCGGCGCCTCGCTCAATGCAATGTTTCTTGGGATAATACTGCTGAAGACCTCTTTGCTGAAATGCTCATTAATCTCCTTTACCACCTGATGGCAGAGATTATTCCTGCTGTCAAACATTGTAAGAAGAATTCCTTCTACCTTTAAATTTGGATTAAAGGACTGCCTTACAAGTTTTATGGTATTTAAAAGCTGGCCTAAGCCTTCCATTGCATAATATTCGCACTGGACAGGGATAAGCACAGAATCAGAGGCATTTAAGGCATTTATTGTCAGAAGGCCTAATGAAGGCGGACAGTCAATTACAATATAATCATAGTTTCCTTTTATTCCATCAAGCGCCTTTTTTAATACAAACTCCCTCTCCTTTACCTCAATCAACTCAAGCTCTGCGCCTATGAGATTTATATTTGCTGGTATAAGGTCAAGCCGATTGACCTCGCTCTTTTGAATTACATCTGCAGGCTTCGTCTGATTAATTAATATATCATAGGTAGTTATAAACTGCTGGTCCTTGTCAAAACCAAGGCCGCTCGTGCTGTTGCCCTGCGGGTCAATATCAATCAAAAGAACCCGTTTTTCTGCAACCGCTAATGAGGCAGAAAAATTTATTGCTGTCGTGGTCTTACCCACACCGCCTTTTTGATTAGCTATGGAAATTATCTTACAGGACATAGTTTTTTCTTAATTGTCATTGCGAGGGGCTTCAGCCCCGAAGCAATCTACAGGTTCCTCACTAAGTCTAATGAGGATGCTAAATATTAACATAGAAAAAACTTTTTGGCATTAAAAATTTTAAAAAAGGAGGAAGGCAATACAGACATTACCAAATTTCAAGGTTAAAATTCTTATAACCTTTTATCAATTCAAAATCTGACTTGTTTGAGGTAATAACCGTTGCGCCATAATTTCTTGCTGTGGCTGCTATTAAAACATCAAAATGCATGTCTCTAAGCTTCTCAGGAGACAAACCTTTATCTTTATTGATTTCCCACAATATTTCACCTGATTCAATCCAATTTTTCTCTGTAGGCGTGAGTATCGGGTAATTCTTTATTAGAATCTCCACAAAGTCTTTTTCCTCTTTCTTTGTGGCGCCTCTTAATAGTTCAGATAAAACAACAGATGAATTTCTTATAAGGCCATGCAGATTTTGAAACTGGTTTTTGAATTTGTTTGTTCTTAAGTGGTCTATAAAAACTGTGGTGTCAAAT
>CAKKRA010000241.1:0-187 GCA_919902475.1 Nitrospiria bacterium | reverse complement strand
CTGTAGTCTGTATATACACATTCTATGGTTTTTATATACAAAAGTCAAGGCCAAGAAACTCCAAAAGGCCTTTGCCACACGCTCGTATGCCTTGACAAAGGCTCTGTTAATTATATATACTTTATAAAGTTACTAAGGAGTTCATAAGTAAAACCTCACAGTTTGTCATTCCCGCAGTCAGTAAGCG
>CAKKRA010000240.1:1100-1851 GCA_919902475.1 Nitrospiria bacterium | reverse complement strand
CGTGCACCGACGGTCCGCCGATTTCGAACGGCCCCTCGGGATTCACGTAGACGCGTGTATCGGCGTCCGGCCGCACCGGCTCGTCGCGGAACACCGGCTCGATCACGTGTTCGCGCAGCGCCTGCTCCAGTTGCGCGGCCGGCGGCACGCCGCGCGCGGTGTGGCTCACGAGCAGCGTGAGTGAATGAATGCGCACCGGCCGGCGATTGCGGAACACGACCGCCACCTGGGCCTTGGCATCCGGCCGCAGATAGGGCAGTTGCAGGGTAAGGCGCACGGCACTCAGGCGGCGCGCCAGTTTGTGCGCCAGCCAGATCGGCAGCGGCAGGAACGCCGGCGTCTGGGTGCAGGCGTAGCCGAACAACGTGGCGGTGTTGCGCGCGCTGACCGCCTCGATTTGCGCGTCACTGAGCGTGGACTCGTCCGCACCCGGCGCCTCGGGCGGCAACTCGATCAGGCTGGTGAGAATGCTGCTGGTGCGCGCATTGAAGTCCTTGCCGTCGTAACCGATCTCACGAATCACCTGGCGCGCGATGTGCGGGATATCCACCATAGTGCGTGCCTGGTAGCGCGCCGCGACAAACACCACGCCGGTGGACACGGCACACTCGACGATCGCGCGCGCCTGCGGGTCCTCGCGCAGAAACTGGTCGAGCACCGCGTCCGAGATCTGGTCGCAGAGCTTGTCCGGGTGACCCTCGGTCACCGCCTCGGAGATGAACACGAAATCCTGCTTCACTGCTCACCTCCT
>CAKKRA010000240.1:0-1090 GCA_919902475.1 Nitrospiria bacterium | reverse complement strand
TTCATTAACCACGAATGGCACCAACGCCGCGGCACCGATGACCGCGCCGTCGATCAGCGTGATCGGTGCGATCCCGAGGAACCGGCGTAGCCCCGGCACAAACGCGGTCGCCGTCTGCAGCGCGAGCGTAGCGCCTATCGCCGTCGTCAGAGTCCGGTTGGGTGGCAGCTTCTCGGCGCCGAACACGCTGTGGCGTTCCGAGCGACAGCTTATGGCGTGCGCCAATTGCGCGCTCGTGAGCCCCATGAAGGCGAGCGTCCCGGCCTGCGGCCCGACGCCGTAACGCGCCACGCCATATCCGTAGGCCGCGAGAGTGCCGGCGCTCAGGGCGCCGGCCTCGAACAGGATGCGCCGGAAGTCGGCTGGGCGCACGATCGGCTCGGCCGGATCGCGCGGCGGGTTCTCAAGAATGTCCGGCTCAGGCGGTTCGAGCGCCAGCGCCAGCCCGGGGAAGATGTCGGTGATCAGATTAATCCACAGGAGTTGCATCGGATTGAGCGGCTGGCCGAGCCCGAGCGCGATGGCGCCGAACATGACCGTGATCTCGCTGATGTTGGTCGACAGCAGGAAGTGCACCGACTTGCGGATGTTGGCATAGATGGTGCGTCCCTGGGATACGGCCACGATCAGGGTCTCGAGGTTGTCGTCTTCGAGCACAACGTCCGCCACCTCGCGCGCCACGTCGGTGCCGGAGCGGCCCATGGCGATGCCGATGTCCGCGGCCTTGAGCGCCGGGCCGTCGTTGATGCCGTCGCCGGTCATGGCCACCACCTTGCCGGCGCGCTGCAGCGCTTCGACGATACGCAACTTGTGCGACGGGCTGACGCGCGCGAACACATGCACGCGCTGCGCGAGCGCAGCGAGCATCGCCGGTTCGACGGTCTCGAGGTGGGTGGAATCGAGGATGTCGAGCCGTTCGCTGCCGCTCAGGTTCAACTGCCGGCCGATGGCATGCGCGGTCGGGCTCTGGTCACCGGTGATCATCACCGTCTCGATGCCGGCCGTGTGGAACTGGCGGATCAGATCCGGCACGCCGGCACGCACCGGATCGGCCAGGCCGACCAACCCGAGCCACACGAGACCGCTTTCC
>CAKKRA010000239.1 GCA_919902475.1 Nitrospiria bacterium | reverse complement strand
CTGCTTTTTCTGCTCTATGCTGAAAGCAGGAATCTCCTTCCAATTGAAGAAGACGGCTACTACAGGGTAAGCCTTAAAAAGCTCAAAGAAGATATTTATCGTGACCTCTCTACTATAGGATTAGATAAGATTGGCAAAAGGTCTTATGCCTATTGGGCAAGGCTTGAAGGTCTTTTTGATATCATCGCCAAAGGCGACCCTGCATTGAATGTCCCCATATACAATGGAGGATTATTTGAAAATAATCCCCCCATCCCTTCTTTAGAAAAGGGAGACAAAGGAGGAATTGACAGTTTTCTCTCACTTCATAAAATGCCCGACTCTTATCTTGCAGAGGCTATGGAACTGCTGACAGTTGAGCAAGAAGGTGAACACGCACCCAATACAATCTCATTTGTTGATTACTCATCCCTTAATGTCCGTCATCTTGGAGATATCTATGAAGGGCTTCTGGAGTTTCATGTAGAGATAGCGGACGAGGAAATGGTGGAGGTTAAAGAAAAGGGGAAATTTATATGGAAAAAGACATCAGAGATCGAGGCAGGCGCAAAAACCTCTAAAAGAAAAGCAAAAGGTGAAATATATATAGAAAACTCAAAGCACGAACGCAAGGCAACAGGCTCTTATTATACCCCACATTATATTGTGGAATACATTGTTAAAAATACTGTTGGTCCTGTGCTTGATGAGAAAATTGGTAAGGCAAAGGAGATACTCAATGAACTTGATTCCATTTATGAAAAACAGCGTAAGGAATTAAAAAGGGATAAAGACTGGAAGTACTATGAGCATCCGGGCGAGCCAAAGGGAAAACATATTGATGAAATCATTAAAAAAGAAAATGAAGTATTTGAAACCCTCTTTGACATAAAAGTCCTTGACCCTGCAATGGGAAGCGGACACTTTCTTGTGCATACCGTAGACTCAATATCAGAAAAAATCATACCCTTCCTTGCAGATTTCCCTGAAAACCCAGTAATAAGAAGGATACAAGGATTAAAACAGGAGATAATCGCTGAAATAAAGCGTCAGGGTGTAA
>CAKKRA010000238.1 GCA_919902475.1 Nitrospiria bacterium | reverse complement strand
TTATGTCCTCACCTATTCTTTTTACTGAAACATCTTTCAGCATAAGTGCGTCTTTGAGCTTTATAATACCTTCGCCGCCAATGGAGGGCTTTGCATTTTTGCCGGTGATTATTTTGGGGGCAATAAAAAATATCACCTTATCAACAATCCCCTCTTTTAAGGCAGAGGCAGAGATTTCTGCGCCGCCTTCTATTATAAGGCTTGTAATCTCTCTTTTGCCGAGCTCCTTCATCAATTCCTTAAAAGGAATTCTGCCATTTTTTGTTTTTAATAATATTATCTCTGCGCCTGCCTTTTTTATCTTCTCAATTTTATTTTTAGAAACTGTCTTTGATGTGGCTATTATTGTTATAGCATCAGATTTTTGTGTGAGGATTTTTGATGACAGACCTATTCGCAGGTTGCTGTCCACAACAACCCTTATTGGGTCTTTGCCTTTTTTGTTTTTTAACCGTGTTGTAAGGCTTGGGTTATCCCTTAATACAGTGCCGATGCCGACTAATACTGCATCATTCTCATTTCTTAGATTATGCGCGTACTCCCTTGCCTTTTCGCCTGTAATCCATTTTGACTCACCAGTATTGGTTGCAATCTTTCCGTCAAGGCTCTCTGCAATCTTTAGGATAACAAAAGGCGTCTTTGTTTTAATGTATTTTACAAATGACTCGTTCAGCCTCTTTGCCTCATCCTCTAATAAACCTGCCTTAACCTCTATGTTAGAGTCCAGAAGCTCCTCAATCCCTTTACCAGATACAAGCGGGTTTGGGTCAATCATTCCAATAACAACCTTTTTGATTTTGCTTTCTATGATTTTTTTTGTGCAAGGCGGGGTCTTTTTATTTGAATGGCAGCAAGGCTCAAGGCTGACATAGAGTGTTGAACCTTCTGCATCTGAGCCTGCCTTTGAAATGGCTATTGCCTCTGCATGGGGCAGGCCTGCCTTTTTGTGATAGCCCTTTCCAATAATCCTGTTATCTTTTACAACAACTGCGCCAACCATTGGATTTGGGCTTGTCCTTCCCTTTCCCTTTTTTGCAAGGGAGAGGCAGAGCCTCATATAATATTCATCATCCCTCATCTTCCCCTTTTTTCTCCTTGAGCTTCATGTAAAAGATAAGGCCGAATATTACAACAGCAATGGCAACAGCAAACATCAATGTGTCCTGAGGCTTTTCCCATTTAACAAGATGCTCAAGAAATGTAACAGCAAGCATCAGGACAATCACGCTGGAGAGCTTCTTTTTAAGATCATCAAGGTCTTTTATGATAAGCCATTCAGGAAGCGTAAGCTTGCCAATAAAAAGCTCATACATGGCAACAGAAAAGATATAAAGGATGACAGCGAGTATATATGAATCTATTACTGCCACCATGTGTGCAACTGATACTGCAAACTGAGCCTCGCTCGCTGCCTTGAACATATCATAAACATTATGCATCATCCTTATTGTTGCCCACACAAAGGTGGCAATGGACGCTGCAAAGGTGGAGATTACAGCAAGCAGAACCGCATATTTGCCTTTTTCAAGGAGGAAACGCATATGATTACTCCCTTTATCCTTTTTATCCCCCTCACCCTAACCCTCTCCCCAAAGGGGAGAGGGAAAAGAGGGATTAATTATCTTCTTTTCTTCTTTCCCTTAACCTTAGCCTTGACCTTGACCTTGACCTTTCCTTTAGCCTTAACCTTCTTCTTAGCCTTTCCTTTTCCCTTTTCCTTTTCTTCTTTGATCACTGCCTGTGCAGCAGCAAGTCTTGCAAGAGGCACGCGGTATGGGGAGCAGCTTACATAATCAAGCCCAATCTTGTGGCAGAATTCAACAGAGCTCGGCTCTCCGCCATGCTCGCCGCAGATGCCAACCTTAAGCCCTGGCCTTGCCCCCCTGCCGAGCTGGACGCCCATCTTCATCATTGCGCCAACACCGTCCTGGTCAATTGCAACAAATGGGTCTTTATCCAAAATCCCCTGCTCAACATAGAATGGCAGGAACCTTCCTGAATCATCCCTGCTCAATCCAAAGGTTGTCTGCGTCAGGTCATTTGTGCCAAAGGAAAAAAACTCTG
Organism: Nitrospiria bacterium; assembly: GCA_919902475.1. Classification (GTDB taxonomy): domain Bacteria; phylum Nitrospirota; class CAKKRA01; order 9FT-COMBO-42-15; family 9FT-COMBO-42-15; genus 9FT-COMBO-42-15. The sequence goes on along the minus strand of CAKKRA010000238.1, from coordinate 233 downwards.
CATACTTTGCAATCCTGTCTGCGACTATTGCAGCCCTCGGCAGCTCTATCATTGTGCCAACTAAGTAGTTTATTTTTTTGTTGTATTTTGTCATTACCTCTTTTGCAGTCTTATCTGTAAGCGCCTTCATCTTCTCAAGCTCTTTCTCATGGCCAACTAATGGTATCATTACCTCAGGGACAATCTTGTATCCCTCTTTTGCAAGCTCGCACGCAGCCTCAAATATTGCCTGA
>CAKKRA010000237.1 GCA_919902475.1 Nitrospiria bacterium | reverse complement strand
AATATCTAATGCTCTTTATAGGGACGAGATAAATATTGAATATGCTTATTTAACGTTAATTCCCCTGTCTGAAGATGCGATCGTTATATTAAAATTGAATAAAGAACGTACAATAGGACAATACGAAACTATGTTTGCTAGATATGGCAAGGTCATTACGGATGTAAAAGAATTTAAACGTAATTTATAATAGCCGCGACGTCACCCCCTCTTTCAGTAGCACCCCGATTTAGAGTCCAATCCCATAACCAGAAGGAGATTGGACATGAAGAAGCGTTTTTCAGAAGAACAGATCATCGGTTTTCTGCGTGAGGCGGACGCCGGGATGCCGGTGAAGGATTTATGCCGGCGGCACGGATTCTCGGATGCCAGCTACTACCTCTGGCGCGGCAAGTTCGGTGGCATGAACGTGTCCGACGCCAGGCGCCTCAAGACCCTGGAAGCGGAGAACACCCGCCTCAAGAAGTTGCTGGCCGAGACGATGCTGGAACAGGAGGCGACCCGCGAGGTCCTGCGAAAAAAGTGGTGACCGCGCCGGCTCGTCGCGAGGCGGTGCGGAAGATGGCGACCCAGGGCCTCTCGGAGCGCCAGGCCCTGCGGGTGATCGGCATGAGCGCCAGCAGCCTGCGTTACCGGCCGGCCCCGGATCGCAATGGGGCCCTGCGGGAGGCGATCCAGGCGCTTGCCCACCGGCACCGGCGTTACGGGGCTGGCATGATTTATCTCAAGCTCCGCCAACGGGGCCTGGTGGTCAACCACAAACGTGTCGAGCGCCTCTATGCCGAGGCGGATTTACAGGTGCGCCGGCGCAAACGCAAGAAGGTGCCGATGAGTGATCGTCAGCCGCTGCTGCGTCCCGACGCCGCCAACGCGGTCTGGTCGATGGACTTCGTGTTCGACCGCAGCGCCGATGGGCGGGTCATCAAGTGTCTGACGATCGTCGATGACGCCACGCACGAAGCGGTTGCCATCGTGCCGGAGCGGGCGATGGGCGGCCTCACCCTCATCCGCATCCTCCATCGGCTGACCATCACCCGCGGTCTGCCGCGAGTGATCCGCACCGACAACGGCCGTGAGTTCTGCGGACGCGCCATGCTGACCTGGGCGCAGACCTGCCACGTGACGCTGCGCCTGATTGAGCCGGGCAAACCGAACCAGAATGCCTATATCGAGTCATTCAACGGACGGCTGCGTGACGAATGCCTGAATGAGCACTGGTTCCTGAACCTGGCGCATGCCCAGACCCTCATCGAAACCTGGCGGCGTGAATACAACGAGGAGCGACCGAAGAAAGCATTGGGCGGGCTGACACCCGCTGCTTACGCAAGACAACTTGCCGAGCGATCGGCTACAGTGGTAACCGGACTCTAAACACAGATGCTACTCAAGATGGGGTGACGTCGCAGTTGCCACATGCGATAAATGACCGCCACCAGCAGCAGACAGAACAAGGCGCCGACGCCGGCGGCCTCCGAGG
>CAKKRA010000236.1 GCA_919902475.1 Nitrospiria bacterium | reverse complement strand
AAGGCGGTATGACAAATGGCGAGGAGATTATAATAAGGGCGGCAATGAAGCCAATACCGACCTTAATGAAACCCCTAAGCTCTGTTGATATTTTCAAAAAAAAGCCGTTTAAGGCGTCAATTGAAAGGTCTGATGTATGCGCAGTTCCTGCAGCAGGTGTAGTTGGCGAGGCTGTTGTTGCCTTTGAGATAGCAAATGCCATGATAGAAAAATTTGGCGGGGATAGTTTATCTGAAATGAAGAGGAACTATAATGGGTATATGAAATATGTCAGGGGTGTATAGTGAAGAGCATTGTTATTACTGGTTTTATGGGTACAGGCAAAACAACAGCGGGTAAGAGGCTTTCAGAAGAATACAATCTTGAATTTATAGACACTGACGAATTAATAGAAAAAAAGGCTGGCAATAAGAAGGTTAATAAAATCTTTGCTGAATTCGGCGAGGCCCATTTTAGAAAATTAGAAAAGGATGTAATAAGAGAAATCGCTGCAAAGAAAGATTCAGTTATCGCAACTGGAGGCGGCGCAATTGTTGACAAGGAAAATCTTGCCGTATTAAAGAAATGTTCTTCAATTATTATTTGCCTTACTTCAAGGCCGGATGTAATCGTTTTACGAACAAGAAATGAAAAAGGTGTCAGGCCGCTCTTAAATTCTGATAACCCATTAATCAAGATAGAGGAGCTTTTAAAAAAGAGGGTAGATGCCTATTCAAAGGCTGATATAATTATAGATACATCTGATTTGACGCCTGATGAGGTTATAATTAAGATAAAGAATATTTTGAAGGAGAGGGGTATTGGAAAGGATTAAGGTTGCATTAGAAGACAGGAGCTATGATATTATAATCTGTTCTGACTGCATTAAAGATACAGGGAGTCATTTTAAAGATATCAGGCTGAAAGATAAAATATGTATAGTTACAAATCCCATAATAAATAAACTATATGGCAGGAAGATAACAGAATACCTTAAAAAAGCAGGTTTCTTACCATTAACCATCCTGATACCTGATGGAGAGAGATATAAGACTCTTAAAACAGTCTCAGATATCTATGACAGGCTTATTTCATATAAAATAGAGAGAAGCTCCTCTTTAATTGCATTGGGCGGGGGGGTTATTGGCGATATCACAGGTTTTGCAGCAGCAACCTTTCTTAGAGGCATTCCCTATGTTCAGGTTCCAACAACCCTTCTTGCGCAGGTAGACAGCAGTGTTGGAGGCAAGACAGGGGTAGATCATAAAAAGGGCAAGAATCTAATCGGTGCATTTTATCAGCCTAAATTGGTCATAATTGACATTGCTACACTACAGAGCCTTCCAAAGCGTGAATTTCTTGCTGGGATGGCAGAGATTGTAAAATATGGTGTTATTGCAGATGAGGGCTTCTTAAATTACTTAGAGGAGAATTTAACGGATATCCAATCTCTTAAAAAAGACAAACTTTTGCATATAATCAAAAGGTCATGCGAAATCAAGGCAAGGGTTGTTGAAGAAGATGAGAGAGAGGCTGCTGGTAAGAGGGCTATTCTCAATTTTGGCCATACCTTTGGCCATGCAATTGAGACTATTACAGGCTATAAAAAATACAAACATGGAGAGGCAGTGGCAATTGGCATGGTTATGGCTGCAAAATTGGCCTTTCAAATGAATATATGTGATGTTCATGTTTATCTTAGAATAAAGAGGCTGCTGAACAGAATAGGGCTTCAGACAGAGATACAGAAAATGAATAGTAAAGAGGTATT
>CAKKRA010000235.1 GCA_919902475.1 Nitrospiria bacterium | reverse complement strand
TATAGAGAACTTTGCAAAAGTAGCGTAAAGTATTTATGAGAGCAGTATTTTCTCTTTTTCTTGAGAGGTGGTTATTATGGAAACATTATTTGATTTCGCTCTGCGCGATAGATATGAACAAATAAAGAAGCTTCGTTCTCCTTTGGAGGACGTTAAGAAACTGCTTGATTGGAATTCATTTTTCAGCTTGTTTCCAAACAAGCTTTCGATCATGGGAAGGCCAGAGTATCATAAAGTGCTCATGGTCAAGATATTATTTTTGCAGAATTGGTTTAATATAAGCGATGAGGAAGTTGAATATCAGGTGTACAATCGCCTTGATTTTCAGGCATTTCTTGAGTTTCCAACACAGATCCCTGATTACTCGACCATCTGGCGATTTCGCGACGAGCTTGCCGAAGGCGAGATTCTTGATAAGATATGGATCGAACTGCAGAGGCAGATTCAGGAGAAATACATCAGCGTTCAAAAGGGAGTCATTCAGGATGCTAGGTTTATTCTTGCTGATCCTGGAAAGAAACGTTCAGGAATGGAAGGTCGTGTTTCTGGCGCAAAGACGAGCAGAAGCAGAGACGGAACATGGACAAAGAAGAACAACAAATCTTACTTTGGATTCAAGCTGCACACCAAAGTGCAAAAAGACTCAAAATTGATTACTGGCATGGCTGTGACAACTGCCAGCACACATGACAGTGCAATTGATTTAGCAGATGAGGATGAAGTTGTGTATCGAGATAAAGCATATACAGGAGTTGCGACAAAAGCACGAGGCAATGGAAGCATGAAGCGAGGAATCTTGGATATCTACGATGTCCTTCGCAATAAACGCATTGCGAAGAAGCGATGTCGCGGAGAGCATCCTTATGGAGTTATGGATCGTGTGCTCCATGCAGGAAGAACGAAATTAACGACACTCGTACGCGTCACTGTTCAACAAGTGTTCATTGTGATGGCGTATAATCTTCATCGACTGCGATTTTTGCTTTCGGCATAGCGAAAGCTCTCTGCAAAGAGCAAAAAATGATGAAGAAAGAGAGACAAAAAATGAAACATAACAGAAAAAGTGCATAGCCTGCATCTTTCAAGAAAAACCGAGTAGGAAACGACACTTATTCAAACTTCTCT
>CAKKRA010000234.1 GCA_919902475.1 Nitrospiria bacterium | reverse complement strand
TGATATAAAACCAACATCATCTGTATTCTCCTTATGCGCACGCCATCCTGCCTCTTTTACACTTCTTCCGTCATTCCAGTGTTTCTCAAGGCCGTCTGGATATACAACAATAAAGCCCTCTTTATCTGATAGTGTGTTGAAACCGCTCTGAGTTAGCTTTTCCATGCGCTTCCCAGTGCCTCCGCCTCCGTGAAGCGCAATCACAAGCGGTATTGGTTTATTTATATCATCGGGCGGAACATGGATGAGGTAAGTCCTCTTCAAGCTATTGTGCGTTATTGAAGCAGTATAGGTTTTATCTTTCTCCGTTGCCGCAGAGGCGCGTTGATATGCAGCTCCGCCTAATAGAAAAACAAATAAGCAGATTAACAGAAATGACTGTTTTGGTTTAACCATATACCGCCTGCATCCAAATTACTTCTTATGGCATTTTGTGCAGTTGGCAGGGTCGGATGTCTTAAATGCCTTTTTGCCATTGTGGCAGATGCCGCAGTTCTCGCCCTTGTTCATCTTCTCCATTGTATAAGTCCCTGCAGGGGACCTCTTATTAGGAAACGGGTTTGGGTGGCACTCAGTGCACTTAAGGCCCTTGTCAGCATGGGTCTTGCCATTAAAGGTCACCTTATCAGCGCCCTTGACATCAAAGACTAAATTTAGCTCTGCTACAACAGCCATAGCCATGCTAACTGTTAACAAGACTGATAATAGTATTAAAACACTCAGCGCTAAAATTTTTCTACTCATTTTCATAACCGCCTCCTTTGTTAGATTGTTAAGAAGGATTGCCCTGTCCACACGCTATTCAGTTAATATTATCTTCTCATTCCCTTTTTTAATTGTCAAGGATTACTAATAATCCCCCTTAGTCCTCCTTTCCTAAAGGGGGAATCTCTTTTTAAAGGGGATATTGTTGAATTTTAAATACGCTGTTAAGCTCCTTGACAGAGGTTAGCAAAAATAATGAGTGGAATGCTCCCCATATTTTTTTTTGAAATAATCTTACCTAATGCCGAGGATAGCAAGAGCCGTAGCTGAAAAAATCTTGACTGCGCCCCAATAGCTACATATAATGTTGTTAAGCATAAAATGAGTACAAAAGTGAAACGGATAAAACATTTACAAAAGCAATAAGAGGAGCATATTCGGCGCATCTGATTTTTGTGTTATGCGAATTAATCAGGTTATAAGTAGGGAGTGATTACAAGACTGAAACGCTTTTAGGCAGAAATCTTTACTAATAACCACCTCTATCTGGAGAAAAACATCATGGGTATAATTAAAGAATTTAAGGACTTTGCAGTAAAAGGGAATGTTCTCGATATGGCCGTTGGTATCATTATTGGCGCGGCATTTGGAAAAATTGTCTCATCCTTAGTAGGTGATGTAATTATGCCTCCAATCGGAGTACTTTTGGGTGGAGTCGATTTTTCCAATTTGGCAATTACAGTTAAAGGAGCTTCAGGAAAAATGCCAGCTGTCATAATCGGTTACGGAAAATTCATTCAGACGGTCATCGATTTCACGATCATAGCATTCGCTATTTTTGTTGCGGTCAAGGCAATTAATTCACTTAAGCGAAAAGAGGAAGAAGCACCGAAGCCTCAGCCAAAACCCTCGGCTGAAGAAGTATTGCTTTCGGAAATACGTGATTTGCTTAAGGAGCGAAAGTAAGCTCTCTGCAGAATGCTGTCATATAACAACCGCGTCAATTCGGACCGGCAATTTCGCTGCGCTCCATTGCCAGCCGGTTATGCGCCGCGTTGAGACTATTGAAAATAAAAGACTGTTTTGCACAATTTTTTCGAAGATCAGGGTTTTCCTACAGGCTCTTGGGGCATATATTAATTATCAGTGTCAGGGGTCTTTATTCCTAATGCTGTCAGTTTCAAATGCAGGGCTCAAACAGAGGCCGGAGCAGTCCGTCCTGATAACTCTGCCATCAGATCTTTTACTGAAAGAATCCGGTCAACCCTGTATGCGTTTGTTCCCACAGTATAGATAGGATCTTCCTTATCCGGGTTGTAGCCTGCAGAACTCAGCATACCGTTGCATATACAGAAATGGTGCTCATTGCTCTCTTTTGCAGGACATACGCTGAAATTGCCTTCTTTGTCCTTCATAAGCACATAACCTTTGTCGCATTTGGGT
>CAKKRA010000233.1 GCA_919902475.1 Nitrospiria bacterium | reverse complement strand
TTTTCACCATTCTGGAGGGAAGATGCACATAAAACTCATATATCCTGACTGGGGGAATTTTCCATTATATTACAGACGCTATATTTCTACACTTAGCCTGCCTACAGTAGCTGGGCTTACACCCCCTGATATTGATGTATCATTCACAGACGAGCGTATTGAAGAGATAGATTTTAATGACAAACCAGATTTAGTGGGAATATCCTCAATGACATGCCAGGCATACCGCGCCTATGAGATTGCAAAAATCTACAGGGAAAAAGGCGTGCCTGTTGTTATCGGAGGCGTGCATCCCTCCCTTAATCCAGAAGAGGCGCAGATGCACACAGATGCTGTTGTAATAGGCGAGGCAGAGGAATCATGGCCAAGGCTGATTGAGGATTTTAGAAAGGGGCAGATGCAAAAGACATATTCCTGCCCTGACAGGCCGGATCTAAAAAATCTCTGCCCCCCGAGAAGGGATTTGCTTGAGGATAAAGGCTACATCCCAATGGATTCTGTGCAGATATCAAGGGGATGTCCAATTAACTGCGATTTTTGCGCTGTGCCGAGCGCCTTTGGAAAGACCTTCAGGCAGAGGCCGATTCCTGCTATTCTTGATGAATTAAAGAGCCTAAAAAAACATCTCTTCTTTGTGGATGACAACATGATTTTAAATAAGCGATATACCCTTGAATTCTTTGACGGCCTTGCAAAGCTCGGAATTAAATGGACAGGCCTCGGCCCGCTGAATCTTGTAGAGGATGAAAAATACTTTAATGCCATGATAAAGAGCGGGGTCTGGCTTTTATATGTGGATGTCGGGCCGTGGCTCTCTGCAAATATGAGCGACAAGGGCAAACACATGACCCAGATGCAGAAATATCTCGGCTACATGAAAAGGCTCAAGGACAATAATATAAAGATCATAGGCTCTTTTGTCTTTGGATTTGATTATGATGAAAAATCTGTATTTGAAAATACAGTGAACTTTGCAAAGGCAGCAGAATTTGATGAGATTGAATTTCTGATACTAACACCCTAT
>CAKKRA010000232.1 GCA_919902475.1 Nitrospiria bacterium | reverse complement strand
ATAATCTCTTCTATAGTTTTTTGAATATCGTGCGGAATTTCAGTAGGAGCCGGCGGGCGGTCACCTTTCTGAGCGCCCTCTATTATTATTGTTATCTCCCCTTTTATTTTTTTGCTCTCAAAGGCATTAATAATCTCCAGTGCTTTTCCCCTTGCGAACTCCTCATGCAGTTTTGTAAGCTCTCTTCCAACAACTATCCTCCTGTTGCCGAGGACATCATGGATATCTCTTAGTGTCTTGAGAAGCCTGTGCGGAGATTCATATAGTATAATCGTCCTCTCCTCTTTTTCAAGTGTCTTGAGATATTTATGTCTTGCCTTGCCTTTTGGTAAAAAACCTTCAAACATAAATCTGTCTGTTGGAAGGCCAGAGACAGAGAGCCCTGCTATTACAGCAGAAACACCCGGAACAGGGACAATCTGAATTGACTCTTCTATTGCCCTTTTTATCAGATAATATCCTGGGTCAGATATCCCCGGTGTGCCGGCATCACAGACTAATGCAACATCCTTCCCATCTTTTATTTTAGAAATGAGTATCTCTGCCTTTTCTTCTTTATTGTGGTCGTGGTAGCTTGTCTGATGAGTGGCGATCTGATAATGGTTCAGCAATTTTTGCGTGTGTCTTGTATCCTCTGCCGCAATAATTGCGGCCTCTTTTAAAATCCTGATTGCCCGCAGGGTTATATCCTCAAGATTACCAATCGGCGTGCTGACTATGTAGAGCCTTCCCTGTTCCATTAATTTACTATGGGCGACCTAAGCGCACCCCTTATATTAATACTATAAAAACCATCGCTCTCCTTGCCTCTGGCCATAGAGAAAAAGATCTTATTCTCCTCCTCAAACTTCATGCTCGGTTTTATTCTTACCCTTATATTTAATGGGCTGCTGTATATATCCCCTGTAAGCACCATGTCGCCTGTAATTTGTATGGTTAACTCCCTTCCCTCCAAAGAAAACCTTTTTATATTAACCCTTCCCTGTTCAAGCCTCATTTCTGACTGCACAGCATCAAAGGATGTATCAGGTAGTTTTATGCCAAGCACGTTCAGATTTCTTAAAGAAAGCTGGCTTATATCAAATCTTGCCTCACCGCCTGCCTTTGTTAAACTAAGGCCATTCGCTGAAAGTATATTGTTTGAAGATGATATATCCATCCTCCCGTTTATTATGCCTGCTGTGTCAATTCCGAAAAGCGCCTTTAGCGCAGCATAACTGCTTATGTCTATTCCCCTTATCTCCCCTGCAATCCTGTTATTTGCAATATTCAGCGCTGCCTCGCCATTATAGGCTTTAATGCTTCCCTTTACTGAAAGCCCTGATCTAATCAATTGCAGAAGGCTTAATCTGAGCCTTGCATCTCCTTTGAACAAAGGGGTCTTCTTAGGGTCATTTTTAAGCGAGAGCTCTACATCTGTTAATTTTATGCCGTTAAATAACAAAGGGCTTAGGTTATGGATTTTTACAGATAGGGAAGACCTGCTCTCTATCTCAAATATCATCCGCTCCTTTAGCTTGTCGTATGGAAATAAAAGATACAGGAAAAAAAGAAAAAGAAGGATAGAGTAAAAGAGATAAAGGCTGTATTTCAAAAAGCCCTTTCCTTCCCCTTTCCCCTCTTTAAAAAAAGGCATCAGGCGGGAAACATTTTTAACTGTATTCCAGGCTTGTGATAACCACTGTTGAATCAAGTTTCTTTGGATTGTCATATCTTGTTTTAATATTAAGTCTCTTTATCCTCATTGGCTGCTGAGAATTCTCTGCCATAGTAAGGTAATTTACAAGCTCGTAGAGCGTAACATTCTCTATCCTTATCTCCACTGTAGTCTCTTTATACCCCTCTGGCGCTGACTGCGACATCTGCGGTTTAATGGAGCTTATATTCTTTTTTATATTTGTCCGTAAAGCAATATTTTCAAGCTCAGTAAGCGCTGAGCCGGTTTTTGCCTTTGCCTTTGCATCAAGCTCCCTCTTCTTCTGTGCAAGAGAAAGATATTCCCCCTTCAGGCTCTTTATTGAAACGAGCTCCTTCTCCTTTTTGCTAATTGCCGCGCCATGCCTGTCAATCTTCTCTAAGAACGGCGAGATTATAAATTCATAGGAGAGGAGCAGCGCAGCAATTACTCCTGCTATTATTATAATCCTTTTTTCCTTTTTTTCTATCTTCATATTGGTTCATGCAGTGTTATATTGATTCTAAACTTTATCTTATTCTGCTCTGCGCCTATCTTTGCATCACTTAATGTAACCTCTTTAAAGAAGCTTGATTTTGACAAGCCCTCCTTAATCTTGTCTGCTGCTTCAAAGGATGTTGTCTCTCCTGAAAGCCTTATCTTATCACCTTCCAGACTGAATTCAAAGAGAATAACCTTTTGCTCTGCCGGCATCCTTTCTGTTACCTCTTTAAACAGGTCTAAGGCCGTTACATCGCCCTTAATCCTGCCGCCTAATAACCGTATCTTCTTTTTTGCCTCTGCTGCTGCGCTTTTTAGCTGCTGCTCCTCGTTTATTATTTTTTTAACATCCGGAAGCGCCTCATTAAAATTCTTTCTTATCTCATTTGTAACAGCCTGATATTTGCTCTCTACCATATAATACTTTACAGAAAGATTTAATATAAAAAGAAGCGCTGCTATGCCTCCAAAAATAATTGTATATAGCAGCCTCTTCTTTGTCTCAGCGCCCTCTCTTTTGTATGCAAGGTCTCCTTTTCTTAGATTGACCCCAAAACCCTTTCCCTCTGCCTCTCTTAAGGCAAGGCCGAGCGCCTTTATATATTCACTGTCAATTTTTATCTCTGTGTCCTTTGCAAAATCTATTTGTACAGGTTCTATGCTGTGGAGCGCTGCTATCTCTTTTTTCAGGACATCATCCCTTCCGCTGCTGCCGCAGAGATATATCCTTTCAATGTCCTTTCTCACGGTAGCCTGAAAAATATAAAGGGTATTGCATACATCCCTTTCCCATTCTCCAATTAACGGGATGTTTCTAAAAAATCTCGGACCGCCATTTTCAAAGATTCCAATGTCAACATCAGAAACGCCGATGTAGACAACAGCATACACACCCTTCTCGTCCTTTAAATAATGGTTAGCAATTGCTGATAAGGCAGAAGGCGCGATATTTATCACCTTAGGATCAATGCCGCCTGAAGAGAGCGCTTCAAGCTGTGTCTTTATTTTCTCCTTCTTTGCTGCAACAATGCCAACAGTCGTCTCCTTCTCCCCCTTTTCTATAATCTGATAGTCAATTATAAGTTCGTCGATTGGGAATGGAAGAAGCTCTTCTGCCTCAAAGGGTATTGTCTTTTCTATCTTTTTGATATCAGTTATAGGAAGATTCAAGGTTCTAAATGAGAAATCCCTGCTGTCAAAGGATACAACAATCTCTGCCTCAGGTATCTTTTTAACAACATCCTTCAATGCCTCAGACAGGTTGCCATTAACAAGGGGCATCTTAAAATGATTTGAAACTGATGCGCCCCTCATCCCCTTCTGAAGCTCCACAACCCTTATCGCATCCTTATCTATATCTATCCCTGCGATCCTCACTAACTCCTCCAGTAAAGCCTTGTGATATTTGTCCCGCTTCTCCTTAAAACAGCCTCTATTGTGCTATCCACTTCATTCACTGTTCCTGTGGAGATAACAAAATAATAATCGCTTCTCACATCAATATCGCTCTGTATAACAGAATATAACGTATCTGTAATGCCGACAATATTCTTTAAATCTGTCTTATTCTCAAAAAGACTCTTCTCCCTGTAAGAGATTATCCTGCGTGCAATGTCCTCAGTAATATCATTTGACAGGCATCTTAACACAATCTCATTAGCAGTATTGATATTAATCCTGCCATCGCCATAAGCAGTAAGATAGTCCTTTATTTTATCATAAACCTCATCGGTCATGCCCCTTGCAAGCCTTAATTCAGAGACAAGACTGTAAGACTCCCTTTCAAATATGCCATCAAGGAGATATGCGCTTATCCCTTTTATCTCAAAGAGCCTCTCAATTCTCGCCTTTGTCTTTGCATCAATTGTCTTTATATTAATCTTTGAAGACTCGTCGAAGACCTTTAAAGAAACGACGCCGTCGCCGATAGTAACAGGAGGGAGCATCTGGCTAAGGTCATCTTTCTTGTTTTTTGATGCATTGTCCCTCATCATCCCGCTGATGAAATTTACGCCTGACTTTGAAAGATAGTATGCCTTCTGCTTGTCGCGGAAATTTCCTGCAGCAGAAAGATTCACCCGCGCAGAGTATGCAAACTCCACAATGAGCGCGGTAAGAAGCGTTACAACAAGGAGGGTGATTATCAGGGCAATGCCATTTTCATTTCTTATATTACTTCTGCTGTTCTGAGTTTTGCATTTTGCATTTTGCATTTTAAATTTCCTTATCTGTTCCCCATCGGCACATCAATAATTGTCTTAAATATCCTCTTCTTTTTATCTGCATCAAAAAGAATTATCTCAACCTCTACTCCCTTTGGAAGCGCCTTTGTTATCCTTGAATCCCAATTGTCCTTCCATGAGGCGCCGTCAAAATAGCTGAATCTTATCCCTGCTATCTCATCAGCAAGCTCATACGCCTCGCCGCCTTCTAAAACAGGCTCAATGCCAATGGTCTTTTTCTCTCTCCTGAAAAAAGAAAGCCTTTTCTCCTGTTTTTGATAATCATACTCTTCTTTTAAATAATAACCTATCTCATGCAGATCTGTCTCCTTTGCATCTTTTATCATCCTCAGATTAGAAAGGGATGTCAGGCTTAAGGAGTCCTGAGGCATTTCCTTATCCCTTTTTGAATCGCCGACAAAGACAACATCCTTTCCTGTAAGATATGCGCTGTTTATATCATCCATCAGCTTTAAGAATATAACCCTTGCTGTGCTGTTGATATCATCAACCACCTCAGCCCTTTTAATACCCTCTGTGCTTGCGTAAAAGCTCTTATATACCACTGACATGATAATAGAGAGTATTGCAATTGCTATCAGAAGTTCAACTAATGTAAAACCGTTTCTTTTATTCATATGCAACAAGCCTCACATCCTTCTTGCCGTCATCCCAAGTTACAATAACAACAACCTCTTTGATAAAGGCAAAGGGTGTTATTCTTACAGCCCTCTTCCATTTATAGCCTTTATAATCCTCACCCTCAAACTCCCCCTCTGATTCGCCGAGAGAAACAGGCCTCGGCAGATCCTCCATCTTTGCCTTTGCAAGTAATGTGGCTGTTGTAATCCTGTCAGAGTGTTCAACAACCCTTATGCTGGAATTGCGCAAGGAGAGAAGGACAATAAGTGAAAGTGATAAAATGGCAAAGGCAATCATTACCTCAAGGAGGGTAAAACCATTATCGCTCCTCAATATATCCTTCATAAACCTTTACCTTGCCTGTTAGCGGCATTACAATCAATGTATAATGCTTATCTTCGCCCTTCTGAAGATGTATGACAGTCTTCTCTACCCATCCGTTTGGATAAAATTGCGTAAAAAACTCCTCAACAGAGCCCTGATGTCCTAATATTACAATATCCTTAAACCTGATATCTCCATGAAGCCTGTTCTTGTTTACAAAAACAGTCTCAAGCCTTTTAACCTCTGCCTGTGTGCCGCTCTTGACAACCTCTGTTGCCCAGTATTCATTCATAGCAATATTATAATTCAGCCTGAACTCCCTTTTCTTCATCATTGCCTCATCGCGGAGATATGATATTGTCCCTGTCAGATGCCTTATGTTCCTCCTTAAATCAGCCTCTGTTACATCTCCGAGCTTTGGTATGGCAAAGGAAAAAAAGATGGCAACAAGCGCTATTACCACAATTAATTCAATTAAAGTAAAACCTTTTTCGCTTCGCTTCATTTTTCGTTAATTAAGTTGATTGGGTTTATTAGGTTGACTAAGTTATTCGGATTTTTACCATTCAACATAATCAACTTAATCAACCAGTCAACATTTACAGGTTCCAGCTCTCAATATCTGCATTCTTTCCCTCGCCTCCGGCCTCGCCATCCGCAGCAAAGGAGATGAGGTCATAATCGCCATGCGAGCCTGGCGAGAGGTAAACATAGGGTTTGCCCCATGGATCCTTTGGCGCCTTGTTTAAATATCCGCCCTCTTTCCATTTCTCTGGAATTCTCCCTGTCTCAGGCTTCTTTACCAGCGCCTCCAAGCCTTGCTCTGTTGATGGATAAAAGCCGTTGTCCAGCTTATAAAGGTCTAATGCAGTCTGTATGTTTTTTATATCTGCTGTTGCCTTTGTCCTTTGCGCTTCCTCCTGCCTTCCCATAATCTTAGGCAAAATAATCGTTGCCAAAAGCCCAATTATAAATACAACAACGAGTATCTCAATTAATGTAAAGCCTTTCTGGTTTTTTATGCGGTTTCGTTTGTTCATGATGTCTCCTTTTTTTCACCCTCCCTTTAATCCCCTCCCAATATTTTTATCCCCTCTCCCCTTTCGGAAGAGGGATAGGGTGAGGGGTATATATTTTTTCTATCTTATCACAGTGCTCATCTCCATTATAGGCAGCAATATGGAAATAACAATAATGCCGACTATGACTCCCATTGCAACTATTATAACAGGTTCAAGCAGAGATGTCAGCCTTGCAATAGCAGTCTCCACCTCATTGTCGTATGCATCAGAGACACGCAACAGCATCTCCTCAAGCTCGCCGCTCTTCTCGCCAACAGCAATCATGTGCGTAACAACAGATGGAAAGAGTCCGCTCCTTTTTAAAGGCTCTGATATGCTCTCGCCCTCTCTTATATTTTCCCTTGCATCCTCTATTGCCTTTGCTATCACTATATTATTAACCACATTCTTTACAATGTCAAAGGATAGAATTGCGGGAACGCCGCTTTTTAAGAGTGTGCCGAGGGTCCTTGTAAACCTTGATATAGCGATCATCCTTATAAGCTTCCCAAATATCGGAAGTCTTATTACGATCCCATCAAACCTCAACCTGCCTTCCGGCGTCCTGAGCTTTCTTCTTATATAAAAGACCGTGCCGGCAATAATCATGATGATCAGCCACCAGTAGCTGCGCATAAAATTTGTTGCAGATATTAAAATCAGGGTTAAAAGGGGGAGGCTCTGGTGCATGTCCTCAAATACACGGACAACCTGAGGCAGGACAAAGGTAAAGATAAAAGACAAAACGCCAATGCCGATTACTGTCATCAAAATCGGATAAGCAAGCGCTGACCTTATCCTGTTTCTTATCTTAATCTGGCTGTCAAGAAAATCAGATAGCCTCAATAGCACAATATCCAGCGCTCCGCTTGTCTCGCCTGCCATTATCATGTTTACATAGAGGTTTGAAAAATGCTTTGGATAGCCCTTTAATGCCTCTGCAAAAGAGCTTCCCTCTTTTATCCTTGTTACAATCTCAGAGATAATACCCTTTAGCTCTGTCCTCTCCTCCTGCTCCATGATAGCAGACAATGCCTCTGCAACAGGCACGCCTGCATTTGTTAGTGTTGCTATCTGCCTTGTTAAGATGGCAATGTCCTGATGCCTTACCCTCTCAAAGAACTGTGAAAAGGCAATCTCCTTAGAGAGCCTTTTGTGCCTTTCCTCAACAATCTCTGTAGGAAAAACGCCGAGTCTCTTTAGCTTTGCCCTTGCAGACTTTGCGGTATCAGCATCAATAATCCCCTTCAAATCCCTGCCGTCTGCGCCTACTCCTTTATATTCAAAAACAGACATCTCACCACTCCAACCCCTCTCGCTGTGTTACTCGGACTATTTCGTCTACTGTTGTCATGCCCTTCATCACATTAATAGCGCCGTCCTGACGCAGGGTCTTCATGCCTTTTTTAATTGCCATGGCCTTTATGGTATTTGAGTCTGTATCCTTCATTATCAACGGCCTTATGTCGTCATCTATAATCATAAGCTCGTATATGCCTGTCCTGCCGAGATAGCCTGTGTTTGTGCATTTATCGCATCCTCCTGCCCTGTAGAAATGGATATTCTTTGCCTCTATCTTTCCGAGCTCAAGCCTCTTTATCTCCTCTGCGTCCGGCGTATATTTTATTCTGCAGTCAGGGCACAGCATCCTCACAAGCCGCTGTGCAAGTATTGCTATAACAGATGATGAGATTAAAAACGGCTCTACCTTCATATCAATCAGCCTTGTAATTGCGCCTGCAGCATCATTTGTGTGAAGGGTTGAAAATACAAGATGTCCTGTTAATGACGCCTGTATAGCAATCTCTGCTGTCTCTGTATCCCTTATCTCGCCGACAAGTATAATATCAGGGTCCTGTCTTAATATAGAGCGCAGGCCATTGGCAAAGGTAAGATTAATCTTATTATTCACCTGTATCTGGCCAATGCCTTTGAGCTGATACTCAATCGGGTCTTCAATTGTAATAATATTTTTATCAGGAGAGTTTATTTTGCTTAAGCATGAATAGAGCGTTGTTGTTTTACCGCTTCCTGTCGGCCCTGTTACAAGCACTATGCCGTGCGGCTTTGTTATCAGACTATTTATCTTGTCTAAGTTCTCGCCTGATAAGCCGATGTCCTCTAAGCCTAATAATACATTCTCCCTGTGCAGGAGCCTTAAGACAATCCTCTCTCCAAATGCAACAGGTATAACAGAGACCCTTATGTCAATATCCTTTCCAGCAATCTTCAGCTTTATCCTTCCGTCCTGCGGAAGCCTCTTCTCAGCGATATTCAGGCCTGCCATTACCTTTACCCTTGATGAGATGCTTGCATGAAACCTTTTTTTAATATTCAGAATATTATAAAGCACGCCGTCTATGCGGAATCTTACTACAAGCTCTTTTTCAAAGGGCTCTATGTGTATGTCGCTTGCCCTGTCCCTTATTGCCTGTGAGAACATGGAATTTACAAGCCTGATAATCGGCGCATCATCTGTAACATCCAAAAGGTCTTCAGGCTCTTCTATCTCGCTTGATAAAAAGCTTATGTCATCTTCATTCAGTTCATCCACAGCATCCTCTGCCTTGTTCATCTCCTTGCTGTGGAGCCTGTTTATTAAATCAATGATATTATTTGATGATGCTATACAGAGCTTGACATTGGAATCCAATAATATGCGGAGGTCGTCTATTTCAGAGATGTTTAAAGGGTCTGATGTTGCAACGAGCACAGCGCCGTTTTCTCTTTTGATTGGCAGAAGCTCATATTTCTTTGCATAAGAAATCGGCACCTTTAATGCGAGCTCCTGCTGTATATCCGCTTCTTTTATCTCTTTTAAATAGGGTATGCCGAATTTTAGGCTAAGGGCGCTAAGAAGGTCGTCGTTATTTATATATTTTAGCCTTGTTAATATCTCTCCTATCCTGCCGCCCTTCTTTTTTTGTATATCCAGCGCCTGTTGGGTCTGATTATCCGCAAGCGGTCTATTTTCCCTGATTATATCTGTTAAATACTTATGCATACCAAATAGATTCCAAATTCTAAATTCAAATTTTTAAATGTGTTTTGATTTTTGTAGTTTAGTAATTTGATATTGTTTAGAATTTTGCGCTTAGGGTTTTTTTTCACCCTCTATCCCGTGTTCCTTTTTAAATTCCTCCATCTTCTCTTTTTTCTCTTTAAAGATTTTATCAGCATCTTCGCTCTCTTTTATTATATAGGGCGTAAGAAAAACCATGAGATTTGTTTTATCTGCTCTCTTTGTCTGGAATTTAAAGAACCATCCGAGAAGCGGTATGTCTCCTAATAACGGTATCTTGTGTTCAATGGTAGACTTGTTATCCCTTATAAGGCCTGCGATTGCCACTGTCTGGCCATTTTTGACAACAACCGTTGTGTTTGCTGCCCTCTTTGTTGTTATCGGCCCAACCACACTCGGGTCAAACCCGGCAGCCTCTGCTAATGATGATATCTCCTGATATATCTCAAGGCTCACATGGTCGTCTGATGATATCTGGGGCGTCAGCCTTAGTGTAATTCCGATATCCTTTCTTTCTATGGTTGTAAGCGTCACGCCTCCAGCGCCCTGACTCTTGCCAGTGATAAACGGAACATTCTCGCCAACCATTATCTCTGCTTTTTGATTATCTGTTGTAAGGATATTGGGCGTTGAAAGTATGTTTACATCAGACTCTGACTGCAATGCCCTTACTAAGGCGCCGATATTCAAAAACTCCACCCCGTGGAATGTAAATGTGCCTTTAACAATGCCCACAGCAAGGCCGAGGATATTTGCAAAACCTTCAGGTCCTGTTGTAGCAGCGCCTATTCCTCCAAAATTGGTTCCGCCAAAACCTGTTATCCTGTCATTATTCGGTGTCTCTACTGACCTGAATTCTATGCCGAGCTCCCGCTGCTTATCAAGGCTTATCTCCATTATGGCTGCCTCTACATAGACCTGGCGCCTCTTTATATCAAGCTGGGAGATTACGCTTTTTAAGGTCTCATAGTCCTCTGGCGAGGCAATGATTACAAGTGAATTTGTTGCCTTATCAGGCGTAACAAGGACGCCGCTCTCAAAGCTCACAGTCCGAATCCCTGTGGCTGGCGCGCCTGCCTGCTGGCCAACAGGCACCTTTGATACAATGCCTGTCAAGACCTTTGCTACATCCTCTGCGCTGGCATTTTTAAGATAGTACACATTTATCTTTCCCTTGCCTTTTGGCGGCTCTACATCCAGAATATTAACAATATCTGTCAGCTTTTTTATATTAGAATATGAGTCTGTAACAATAAGCGCATTAGTGGGCAAATATGGGATGATATTTCCATCTTTGGAGATTAATGGTGTGATAGTCTTTGTAATCTCTGTCGGGCTTACATAGTTTAAGTGAAATATCTTTGTTACAAAACCCTCGCCCCTTATATCCCTCTCTTTGTCAGATATGACCTTTATGCCGCTCTGCCTTACTTCGCGGGAGGGTATAATTTTGATTACGCTGTCTGTCTCAACCGCGGTAAAGCCCTTAACCTCTAAAACAGATAAAAATGTCTGATATGCCTCTTCCTTTGAGATCCTTGTAGGCGAGACAATGGTAACCTTTCCCTGCACCTTGTCATCTATTATAAAATTCTTTTTTGTGAGGTCGCTTATAAACTTTGTGAATGCCTGAAGCTCAATATTATTAAAATTTATAGTTATATAGTCGCCCTCTTTTGTTATCTCCTTTACATCTGACTTTTTAGCAGGGGGCTCTTTTTCCTTTGACGGGGTTTGAATTACCTTGGGCTCTGTCTTTTGCGGGCTTGATATGGCAGGGGCTGTTGGCTGTTCTGTTGCGCCTGATGAGGGAGGGGAAGGGCTCCCCGGCTGCCCTGATGCCGGGTCTGCTGCTGTCTGGCTATATGCGGCTAAAGGCTGAAGGCTGAAGGTTAATAATATGACTAATGCTATCCCTCTCTTCCACCCCATTTTTACCTCACCTAATCTCGTAGTTCAGGGATTGTTTTGCGCCGTTTCTTACTATATCAACTGTAACGTTCTTTTCGTCTTTTAGGTTCTGATAGGTCTGGAAGAATTTATTCGGGTCATCTATCTCAACACCGTTTATCCTCTGTATTACATCGCCATTTACCAGGCCGATCTTTTCATAGAGGCTGCTCGGCGTAATTGCAAATATCCTGAATCCTGTTGTTTTGCCATTATCAATTACAGGGACAACCCTTGCCTGTGTAAGAAGCTGATTCATATTCTCCAAACTGCCAGTAACCTCTCTCTGGTCAACAACAAATTTATTATCAGCAACCCGCCTGACATTTGACCCATGGTTAGCCGGCTTATTAGAGGATGTTTTTATCTCCACTATATTCATATCGTCAAACACAGGGACATCTGTGAGAGAGCCGTCAGGCCTTTTTAATGTAATCCCTTTATACGAAATCTTTATTATCTTAGAGCCGTCAGAGATGTTTTGCTTAAGCTTATAAACAACCTGCTCCTTGTCCTCTTCAATTATTGCATAAGAAGAATCATGCCCGCCTGCAACTGTGCCTATGAGCTTGATGTTCACTGCTAACTTGCTGTTTGCATCTTCTGGTCTTGAGCCTGGTTTATCGCTTCCAAAGAGGTTTTTTTCAAAGATTACTGAATAGTGGTTTATGTCTGTTTTGGGGGCAGGTATCTGCTCTTTTTCTGTATTGGCTATTACAGTTGGAACTGCCTCAATCTTTTTTGCAATGATGCTGTCTATGGTATCTGCAGCAACATATGCAGAGATGGCAATCAATAATCCATTTATAATTGTGAAGTATCGTTGGTTCATTTTGACTGTCCTGTTGTTTTAGGCCTAAAACATATTAGCACAGCCATTTGAAAATATCAAGTAAATGCTTCGAGTGGATAAGTTGGCTTTTGAGAAGGGTTAAATCAGAAAAAAATTAAGGCAGGCCCAGATTATCTGGGCCTGCCTTAATAGATTTTAGAGTTTTACGACATTTGCTGCTTTTGGCCCCTTAGGGCTCTCCTCAACATCAAAGTTTACTTCCTGGCCTTCGGACAATGTTTTAAAATTACTGTCCTGAATTGCAGAATAGTGAACAAAAATATCTTTGCCGTCTTCTCCGGTTATGAATCCAAAACCTTTGGACTCATTAAACCACTTCACTGTTCCTTTTGTCATGCTACGAAACACCTCCTTCTTGCATAAAATTATCTTCCCAAAATGTTGCAAGTCATTTTTGGGGCGATAGTACAGAAGATACGGATTTGTGTCATAAAAAAAGCCGCAAAGTCATAAAGTCTTCGCGGCCTGATATTACTAACAAATACTTCCGGAACTTCAACTTCAAAATCATTATGACATATCCCTGCTATAAAAGTCAAGGCTTTTATTATTTTTTATTTATTATTTTTTATCAGAGGAGAATAGTCCTTTAAAAAAACCGCCTTTTCTTCTGCCCAATTCTGTTAATATTATTTCATTATCCGGGTCCCATTTTAATGCCTCTTCTAACAAAGCCGTTGCCTTAGCCTCAAGCCCTGCCTTTTTATATATCATTGCCAAATTAATATAATGCTCTGGATTTGTAGGCTCAATCTTTATAGCCTTTTTACAGTTTTCCTCTGCCTCGTGCAGCCTTCTCGGCATATGCGAAAGCGCATTGCCAAAATAGGACAAATACATGGCATTGCTTGGGTCTAATCTTACTGCCCAGCGAAGGGCGTCTGCTGCACCCCAGAAATTTCCCTTATCCATATTCTTTTTGCCAATGATAAATTGTGCCTTTGCCTTATTTATATCATCTTCCTTGCTCTCCTTTTTCTCCCTGTGTTTAATAAATCTTGCCGCCAATGACATGTCATACTCTCTTTTTTTTTCTTCATCAATTAATATATTATATGCCTCCGTAATCCTCGCAAACAGCGCCTCTAATTTGTTTTTTATATCAACTGATTCCTCTTTTAAGTTTAAATGTCTGTCAGGATGATACTCTTTTGCTAATCTGAAATATGCCTTTTTTGTCTCTGCCTCTGTTGCATTTTCCTTTACACCGAGTATCTCATAATTATTCTGTTCTTTTAATAATGAAAATGCATTATTTATTTTTTCTACATCAAC